>NZ_MVQM01000135.1:0-3628 GCF_002067195.1 Pelotomaculum sp. PtaB.Bin117
TGGAAAGGTGAATTAAAAGGAGAATAATGAAGGCTGCTCCAGGCAGAAGAACCTTTCTCGCGGAAAGCCCGGCTTTTCCCGAAAGGTGAACAAAGCCGGTAAAAAGCATCCGGAAAGTAATAGTTCACGAAGGCTTCCGCTCCTAAAGCGGAAGCCTTCGGCTGCTTCCAGCATGTCCCTGCTGATAAGTGAATTAACCCTTAGATCTTAGTACAACGCACTTCTATTTTAATTTTCTTAAAGAAAAACGGTATGCCTCTATTTGTACATCATATTTAAATTTTAACTCTTTTAGTTTTTGTTTTAAATTTTCTTTTTCACTAGCTATTATACAGTCTTTAAGCCTTTGCTCTATGCTTTCTATTTCCTTAAGTAAAAGAATTTCTATTGGTAATGCCCCAGAACTCTTTATTAATATGTTGAGAAACCTCTCCTCCGGAGATTCAAATGGGTTGATTTTTTCTAATTTTAACGGCTTCCCCTCGCCAGGTAAATTTTTAAGTACTCCCTTTAATAAGGCTTCCTTTATTCTCGCTTCAGCTATTTTCTCGAACATGTCACCACCACCTTACCCTGATAATCTAATTCATTTTTAACACTTACTATAAATAAATTAATACGGTTATAAACTGGATGATAATTGAAAACGATTTTTATAAATCGACCAGACGATTGCTTCCACACTGAGTAAACTTACAAATAGACCTTGCCCTCGTCGCCGTCTACGGTAATTGACTGACCGTCTTTGATTATCGTCATTATGCCCGGAATATTCACCACCGCCGGGATGCCGTACTCCCGGGCCACAATGGAGCCGTGGGACCCAAACCCTCCTGTCTCCACAACAATGGCGGAAGCCCTTAAGAACAATGGCGTCCAGCCGGGGTCCGTTGACGGGGCCACCAGCACGTCTCCGGCCCGCAGCTTCTCCCCTTCGTCGGGATGGGAAATTATTTTTGCCGTGCCGGAAGCCCTCCCCGCAGCCACGCCTATACCTGTCAGCGCATTGCCCTGACCGCGGGCGGCGGGTTCCGCAAAATGAGGCGCCTCATCTACAATAAGGTCGGGGGGTGAGAGCGCCTCCATTTCTTTTCTCCTAACCTTGCGCTCGGCCACCAGAATATTCAATCCCCTGCCGTCCCAGTCTCCCTGCAGGATAGAGAAAATTTCACTGCAGGTACAGTGGTATATATCTGCCGGCTCGGCAAGAATTCCTCTTTCCGCTAACCGTCGCCCCATCTCCTGAAATACTAAACGCATAAGCTCAGATATCTTAACAAGCACCGACTTGGACATTTCCCTGATTCCCATACCTTTTACGGCCTGTTTTAAAAAGCGATTAATTGATCCACGCCTGTAGAAAGGTACCTTATGGTTTATTTCATGCCAGACCTCGTCCGCTTTTTCTTTTTGCCGGGCTCTTATCTTGCCCAGATCGGCTGTTTCCATGGTGCTCCTGATGACATTCAAGGGGTAAGAAGGATCCCCGCGCCAGCGGGGGTTGATGATATCCATTTCATATACGCCCCGGTGCCCATACTCCGCCAGAAAGTTTCGAAATGATTGTTTGAACGGGGATTCCTCCGGCAATTCTTTTTCCCACAGGAGAGGATGATAGTTATCACCGGAAAAGAACCTCCGGGCAGCGGAGTCACCCCGCGCGGTTTCGGCCAGTTCCACCAGGCGGTAGCCCTGCTCCGCGCTGGGTATGTCCCCCCTCCCGGCCATCAGGGTGTTGGCATAAGCTTTCCCTTTGCCGGGAAAATATTTTTCCAGCGTCTTTATCAGCGAATCCATGTTGGCACAAAAGACACAAGACAGAAACACAGGGTAATATTCTATGTATACACTTTTAATCTCTGTGAATTTATCGATAAGCTCTTTTTCTGTCAGGCCTTTGAAATTCTCTTTTAACAAACCCTTGGTAAAATTGTCAACGCGGTCAAAAGATTTTTGCACGCTCTTTATGATTTTAAGTCCACGAAAAAATATTTTCACCAAGCGCCCCAATCTTTTACATCCCTTAATCCCACGGCAAGGTTTTTTTTCGTTGATTTCTATTTCCGGCTGGTGCCCTCCCATGCCTTCGTTTATTTGCCGGGGCGTAATCCCAATAGCATCGTATAAGATCCACTGCTGCATGGACATGTTGAGATATGCCCGGCCTTGATATAACCTAATATACCGCAAGCCCGGGGGTATTTTATAATCTAAACCATCGTTCGTATTATCGCGAAACTTTTCAGATAGTCTAAAGAAGCTCCAGTTGAGAGTCGACTGAACCATGGGCGCGGCATCCCTGATATTGGCATTGGACCATATGTCCGGCTGGTTTTTAATCTCATCGAAAGTGTACCTGGGCAACGCCGTCACCGGCCTGGCCTGGACCAGGAGGAAATCCTTGCCGTCAAACACCCATTCAACATCCTGGTGCTGTTCCCCACTGCCAAGGGCGTCAAATACCCGCTGGATCAGCATACCTAACCGGCGGATATTTTCGTCGCTTAAAACCTGACCGGCCGCTGACCCGGCAGACTCGACAAATTCCGTCCCGCCGCCTTTTTGGGCAATTGTTTTCCCTTCTTTGCGGCCAATTCTTTTTTGTGTTATTTCAAACGTTAAGTCCAAACGGTATTCATCCGGCTCAATGGCGCCGCTGACCACGCTCTCGCCCAAACCGTAATTGGCGCTTATAAGTATAATAAATTCCTGGCCGGTGCGGGGGTCGCAGGTAAAGCCAACTCCGGCGGCCTCGGCCTCCACCATCTCCATGATCACCACGGCCGGGATTACCTCGTCATCTTTAACATTCATTTTCCGCCTGTAAGAGACTGCCCTGGGTGTCCATAAAGAGGCATAACATTCATTAATGGCGGACAGGATGTTATCAAGTCCCCGGACATTTAAGAATGATTCATGAATCCCCGCGAAAGACGCCTTGCCGGAGTCCTCGGCTGTTGCCGAAGAGCGGACGGCCACCGGTTTCTCCAGTATGCCGGCGGTTCTTAGGTTATTTTCCAGTTCATCCCGAACATTTGAGGGAATATGCCCGGCTATGATTTTTTCCCTGAGCAGGAATAATTTTTGCTCTATCTCCATATCTCCGATGTTGCCGGTTGTTACATTTCGGGTAATTTTCTCCACGTCTTCAAGCAGGTTGTTTGTTTCAATAAAACTCCGGTATGCTTTGGCTGCAAGGCACCCTCCGGTGGGAACATTGAACCCGTACCTTTCGAGCCTGCCCAGGTTCCACCCCTTCCCTCCGGCAGCTTCTACCCCGGCCTGAAAAGCCCCTGCCCAGTTGAGAAAGAACTCTCCGCAATTCTTATCCATGGGCTTCCTCCCTCACCGATTATATTTTTCTATCTGGCTGTCGCTGTATTATTGTCATGTATGTGCTATTTTTCGTTCTCTAATTTTCCCTGTTTTTTACACCGTTTAGGAAAAAGTCCATAATCATGTTAACGCCTTCTTCTATGGCAAATAATTCCGGATTAGCCGCCCATAGAACCGACCAATTGCTGTACATCGTTTCCAGGTGGGCGGCAAGAATCATGCTGTTTATATCCCGCCTGATTTCCCCCGCTTCCATGCCCATTTTTATAATTGGTTCCAGGACATCCCTGAA
>NZ_MVQM01000136.1:0-19861 GCF_002067195.1 Pelotomaculum sp. PtaB.Bin117
CTGCGGCAGCATCCCTTTCGTCGCCGGATCAAAAAAACCGTACAAGAGGGATACAATGACCTGCATAGCGAGCAGCAGAAGAAGATTTGTATTGAACCTTTTTTGGTCTTTTTTCATCATCGCACCTGCAGAATTTCTACATAGCCTCTGTTCCGTTGGTCCTTATTCTCTGTCCGTCCTTGATCAGCCTGGTGGCATTTTCCACGCTGACTACCGCGGGCAAACCGTATTCCCTTGCCAAAACGGCGCCATGGGTCATCATCCCGCCAACCTCCGTAACCAGACCCTTAATGGATACAAACACCGGTGTCCAGCCTGGGTCGGTGAATGATGTAACCAAAATATCACCTTCTTCTATATTGGCATCCTCCATTTTCAAGATAACCCGGGCCCTGCCCTCTACAACGCCGGAAGAAACAGCCACCCCGGCCAAAGCCCCCCGGGGGATGCCTCCTGTGTCATATTCGCCGGATATCACCTCACCGTCCGAGGTTATCACCCGCGGCGGCGTCAGCTTGGCAAAAATCGCATATTCTTCTTTTCTCTTCATGATGATCTGGTAATCCGCCTGATTGGATTTAACGGCTTCCCTGAGCTCAGCAAAGGTCAGATAATAGATATCCTCCCGGTCTTTTTTACTCCCTTTTGCGCCAGCCTCTCGGCTTCCTTCATCAGGGCCTCTTTAATCGTCCAAAGATACCAGACCATGATATACTTGTTGTATTCTGCATTCATCTGCTTTTCCTCCCGTTATTTTCCGATACCTTGCCTGATTATCTTAATCCCATCGCTCAGCCTTTTAATAAATTTCTCTTTATCTGATATGAACAGGCAACCCTGTTTCCAGATGAGTGTGTAAACCATTTCCGCAACCAGATAGGAATCTGTTTCCCGCTTGATCAGACCGCGTTCCTTATCCCGTTCGATAAATTTCACAAATCTTTCAGCGAAAGACGCCCGCAGTTTGGTAACGAATTCACTGTCATCGATTTCCATATACATGCTTATCCTCAGGTACTCAGGGTGATGCTGCGCCCATTCAAATGTAGCTTTTGTCGACTCAAGGCAAATTTCAAAAAAGTCCGCATCCGTATCGATGTTTTCCGAATGCAGGGCGATCTCTCTTTTTTCCTTACCAATCCGCTCAAACATATAGCGATAGATATCCTCTTTATTTTCAAAATATTGATAGAAACTTCCCCGCGGTATCTCCGCCGTCTTGACAATCTGGTTAATCGACGCCTCGCTGAAACGCTTGGCGGAAAACTCTTTCACGGCTGCATCAAAAATTTTTTGTTTCTTGTCGTCGCTTAAATTATTAAAAGTATCCTTTGGCATGTTATCATCTCCCATTGACACTAAAATAACATAAGATCTCGTATATGACAAGGGTGTCATATGACAACATTGTCATATGAACAAAAAAGAAAGCCGTCTGTTCCTCGAATACATCGGATACTGCCTCGCCGCTAATGTTTTCACAATGTATGAGTTTGTCAGATTGGTGTAAACAGTAAAAGCAGCTCTGCATCGTTTGATAAATTGTTATTAAACTTCTGAAAGTCGTTTGATTTTATGTGATTATAATATAAACAACAGAATCACATGAGGTAATGCCATATGTACCGTCATATTTGAAACAGGGAAAAGCTTCTATAAATTATATGCAAAAAGAAATTAAATTGTCAAAATTACGGAGCTTGTCTTTTGAGTGGTATAACATTTCTCTGCTATAATCCCTGAAACAGGATTAAAGCTGTATGGCATTGTCAAGAATGTGATCGATTTTTACTGTAGTCATGTTTTCAGGTCCCTTTTCCGGTAGCAGGTAAAAACCAGGATTCCGGCAGCCAAAATGATAGCGACTGAGAGCACAAACGCCAGCGTCGGAATGCCCTTTTCAAACATGTAATACCGCGGCTCGAAATACGCAGGCGGGGCAAGCATCCACAGCACATTATAATTGTCCGCCATGGCCAGCCCTTTGGCCAGCAGCAGCGTACCGAACATAACCAGCCCGCTTATGGTACCCGCTCTTGCAGGCTGCTTGCAGAGCGACGCGCTCAGCGCTCCGACACTCAGATAGATTAGCTGCAATAGCAGATTTGTCCCGGAGTTGGCGAGTATAAACGGTACCAGTTCACCACCGTTGTCGGCGCCAAGCAGCAGGAGGAAGGTGCCTGCCGTTACCATATTCAGCACGATACACATGGTAAACGCCGCGGTGAGCTTTAGCAGGAGCACGCGGTTTCTGCTTACCGGCTTGGCGTAGAGAAACTCGGCCGTCTTTTCCTCCTCCTCGCGGGAGAGAACATGGGCTCCCAGAAAACCGGCGTGGAAAATGAGGATATAGGCCGGATAGGTAAACAATAGGCTGATAAACCCCTTGGCGGTGGAGAAATCCACGTTGTTGCTTATGCCAACCAGCACCGCGAAAATCCGGGGCAGTTCACTCATGATCTGTCCGATCTCCGCGTTGCCCTCGTACATGCTGCGGTATTTCATGACGCTCATGGCTATGAGCGCCACAATGCACACCGCCCACGCAATCAGAGCCTTGCGGTTGGATTTGAGTTCTTTCAGATAGATGTTCATTCTGCCTTCCCCTTTCACCGAAAGTCGCATTTGTTGTAACGACGAAAGCTGACATACAAAAGCAATGCTATCTGCGCCGTCCATAGCAGCAGGTAAGGCCACTCATACCCGCTGGTCAGGATGATGGTTTCCCGGTCGAAATAGGACACGGGAATAAGCCAGCGGTGGTATGGGTTGTCAGTTCCAAAAGCCACCTGCAGCAGTTCGTAAAGGCTGTGGAAGGCAAACAGGCTGCCAATGGCGACGGCAATGACTCCGCGGAATCTCGGAAAGAATACGCCGATGAATATCCCCCAGGTGTTATAGAGCAGCATCAGAAAAATAACCACCGCCGACACCGCGAAAAACGGTGCAAATCCGATCCGCCCCGGCGCAAAAATTTGCGCCGATACCCATGAGGCAACAATAAACACCAGTCCGATGATTGCGGTCGCAGTCAACACGGAAAGGCACTTGGTGCGCAGTACGGCAGTGCGGTTTACGGGTTTGGAAAAAAGAAAATCGTTGGTCTGTTTCTGTGTCTCGCGGTTGACGGCTTCCGCCCCCATGACCAAAGCCGCAATGACAGCCAGCTCAAGGCAGATCTTCAGAAAAAACGGATAGTAGCCGGTGAGGTCGCGCAGATTGAAGTTGCTGATCCCCACCAGGTCCCTGACGGTCTGTGGAAACCGTGAAAAAAGCTCCCTTATGTCCATGGGGTGGTTTTGGAAAATGGGGAATAGCGACAGGAACAGGACACTGAGCAGCGCAAGGACAAGGCTCCATACAATGATGTCCCCCTGCAGGGCCTTCATCTCATGCCGAAACAGACGCATCAGAATCACCGTCCTTGTAATAGTGGAGGAATATCTCCTCCAGGCTTGGCTCCTCGATCCACAGATTATGCAGATGCAGGGGCGACAAAGCTGCAATCAGTTTGTTAGAACTGCCCTTGTAGAGGAATTCCACGTTTTTGCCCGACGCTGTCATATTGCTTATACCGGGCAAACTGAAGCCCTCAAGGGAGTCGGAGGTGACGACGCGCACCTTCTGATAGGTGTTCTCGCGCAGGTCGTCCATTTTCCGGATATCGATCACGCGGCCTTCCTTGATGATAGCCACCCGGTGGCACAGGCGCTGCACCTCGCTTAAGATGTGGGACGAGAGAAATACGGTAACCCCTTTTTTGTTTTCCTCCCTGATCAGATCGAAGAACTTCTGCTGCATCAGCGGGTCAAGACCACTGGTAGGCTCGTCGAGGATAATGAGCCGGGGCGAGTGCAGCAGTCCCTGCACGATGCCCACTTTCTTTTTGTTTCCGAGGGACAAGTCGTCGATTTTCCGGCTGGGATCCAGCTCCATGTACGCGGACAGCTCCATCATACGCGCACGGCAGTCCTTTTTATAGAAGCTTGCCGAGTACTCCAAAAGTTCTTTAACACGCATGTTCTCATAATAGAAAACCTCGCCGGGAAGATAGCCGATGTCCTGCCGTATGGACTCCCCGTCGGTCTGGCAGTCAAGGCCGAATATGGACGCCGTACCCGACGTGGGATGAATGAGGTCAAGCATGGTTCGGATAGTAGTGGATTTTCCCGCGCCGTTAGGCCCGATAAAACCGAAAATCTCGCCGTCCTTAACCGCAAGGGTGACGTTCTCAATTCCAAGGGTATTTCCGTAGTATTTGGTCAGTGATTTTAATTTTATGATGTTGCTCATAACGCACCTCCGCAATTGTAAAAGCATCTGCGCAAGACGTCCAGATAACTGTCGAAATCATCAGTTGCAGCTTTGAGGTCTATTTTGCCAAGGTTCGTCTGCCGGGCCTGTGCCATGGCGCGGTTGCCATAGCCCTCGATCGCCCAGATAATGATATCCTTGACCTTGTCGGCGGGGATATCGCCTCGAAAAAGCGACTGGTCAATTCCCTCCAGCAAATGGCTGTATCCCTCCGCCATCATCTCTTCACTTTTCTTTTTGTTTTCTTCGCTAACCTCCGCCGACTCCTCAACGACATATCCTTTCAAGAACTCAAAGAGCTGGGGATAGCGTTCGAACAGTTCCATTTTGCGCAGGGCGGCCTGACTGTAGCGCGCAATCAGGTCGCCGCCGCATGGCTCAATACGCTGGTAGTACTCTCTGCGCACAATGTCGAAGGCATAATCACGGAGGAACAGGTACAACTCCTTTTTGCTCTTGAAGTAAAAATAATATTAAAAATCGCTTGACTTTAACCTAACTGGAAACCGTATACTCCAATCAGAACATGTTCAAATACCGTCGGGTGGTGATTATATGCTAACAATCGGAGAATTCTCCAGAATCAGCAGAGTATCTACGAAGACGCTCCGCTATTACGATCAGATCGGGCTTCTCAAGCCCGGATTTGTCAGCAAGGACTCCGGCTATCGTTATTACGAAGTTTCTCAGCTTCGGGATATGCTGCTGATTGCGAGGCTAAAGCGGTATCAGTTTTCTTTGCCTGAGATTTCCGCTGTTCTTGCAACAAGGGACAACGGCCATCTGGCCGAACTCCTGCAAGCTAAAAAAGAAGAGTTCTTGCGGCAAATCAACGACCAGCAGCACATCCTGCTGCAAATGGAGCATGACATTGAGAAAATAGAAAGGCGTGAGAATATTATGCAAGCGAATTATTTGGTTAAAACCGTAGAGATGCAGCCCAAAACCATCTATTCCCTGAGACGGAAAATGAGCATTCGGGATTTTGCAGAAGCCTTCGGCACATTATGCGCCGGGTTGGAAAAGAGCCGGCTAAGACCTGCCGGGCCGTTCCTGTCCATCTACCATGACGAGGAGTTCAATCAAGAATGCACAGATATTGAAGTCGGGGTGGAGGTATCGGGCGGCAACGGTGAGCATGTGCGGGAGCTTGCTCCGGGACTTTGCTGCTTTGCAACCCATATCGGCCCTTATGACGATTTCACCCCGTGCTATACGGCACTGATGGAATGGATTGAAAGAGAGGGATATACCATATCCGGGCCGCCCTTTGAGTTGTATATCAAAGGCTGCGATGATAACATTCCGCCAAGTGAATATGTAACCGAAATTTATTTTCCCATCAAAAAGTAACTGTACGGGCTAGTATGAAAGGCAGGGCGAATCTCGGAATCTCCCTGCCTTTCACTTTACAAAAGTTTATCTCGCTTATCGTTCCGGCTCGTACCGTTTTTTTATCTGCTGCTCCGGTTTTTCCCCGGTGTCCCTTTGGGGCTGGAAGGAGCGCAAATACTTGATTTCCTCAAGAGCACGACGGCATAAATCCTCGACGGCGGCCAGCCGGTCGGTAATGATAATAAAAACGCACGTAAGCGTCAAAAAGAATACACCATTAAAACTAAAAAGACGCAAAATTGGTATAGAAAACATGATAGTAAACTAATAAATACTAATTTGCTATCATGTTAGACTACGTTTGATTTAAAATTGATAATACCTCCCAGAGGTGTTGGCCCTAATATCTTATGCATTTAAAAAACGCCAACGTGCAAATGTCGGCGCGCATGGTACAAAGAAATTTCTATCCACAAAAATATACACAATATAAGAATTCTGTTGATAAATAGGTCAATGGACTCATAAATAGGACTTTTGTCCTGTTGACGATAGGAATGGCAAAAAATAGAATAAAAATAAAAACATCAAAGCGAAGTGTTCAAATGATAAATGCTGCAAAGGTTATTGACATTAATGATTACCGTTCGCAAAAAGCTATGCAAGAAAAGACCCGGTACTTGCATAAACTTCTTACTGATTACGAATTTATCCTTGGACAGTTGCTGTGGACATTTCTTGTTTATACTATTGCAGAAATCTATTTAAGAAGGATCGGGTGGTGATAAAATCATAACCACCGGAACTAATAATTCCGATGGCTATAAAACGCATCCTGGGTTTAGAGAGTTTAAATAAAGAAACCACAACCACAGACGAGCAGGATCAGAATCAAAAAGATAATAAACGCCGGGCTGCCAAAACCCGTGCCGCAGCCTTCAGCAGCCGCACCGGTAGTACCAAATGCCATTTATATCACTCCTTTCATTTTTATGTATAATATGCATGACTCTATTAATGTGTTAACGGCTGAATACAGAACGGCACCTTTGAGGAAATAATAATAACTGCACCGTAAAGGCAATATCTAATATCTAATAGAAAAACGCCGCGAGACTGCGCCCGGGGCGTTATGCAAAAAAAAGAGGAGTAGCTGAGAAGTATATTTATTTACTGGGAAATCCTGTCTTTCTTTAACTCAAGCATCTTTTCGCGGAATTGCTCCATTGTCATATCATGCTCAGTGACAATCTGCTCAATTGTTTTGCCGGACTGCATCTCAGTTTTTATTTCATCGGCAGTCATACCTAACACACTGGCCATATCATCAAAGTTACGGTGTTTTCCAAAACCCTGTCCCTTTAAGCCCTTACCCGCAGAGTCACCTTGCCTGCTTGATTTATCGTTCAAGAAACCAAAACCGCGACAAAAACCTTTGTTCGCATTGGCATATATCTTGTCGGCTTGTTCCTGAGTGATTTTTCCTTGCTGCACGGCCTCGTCAAGCATTTGCTTCTTCGTAGTATCCAAGGCCGTTGTCACCTGGTCTTCAGTCATGCCAAGATTTACCGCCAGTTTTGATACAAAGCTCTGGCATAAGTTGCCACCGGCGGATGTGTCGCTTGACTGGCCGGAACTAGCAAAAGACATACCGGCGACAGCCACGGTAACGATCACCACGGCTAAAAGAACAGCTCCGACACGCCAATTTTTTGGCTTCAAAATATCACCCTCTTTCTTTATTAATTATCCGTCATTAATTATCCGGCGCACCGCTTAGTGTTATATTAACATTATTTCACGGAAAATAATCTTAACATTATGTGTTATTTCTGTGAAGGTTATGTGAACAACTAATCATATTTCCTATTTTCTATCAAATTGCCTAATAGTTGTTAACTTGTACAATTTGTGGTTTGTTTCTTGGGAAGGTTTTTCATTTCAAAGAAAATAAAAATAGCCGTTACCAACACTGAGATGCCGTCAGCTATTGGCGCTGTTCTCCAAACTCCGTTGATCCCCCAGAATTTCGGCAGGATTAGCAGCAAAGGGATAAAAAGCAACACCTGCCTGGATAAACTGAGTATGGCGGATTGCACCGGCTTGCCTGCCGCCTGAAAGTAGTTCGCGCATATTATTTGAAAGCCTACAACCGGAAACAGCGCGAAAAACATCCGCATTGCCTGGGCAGTCATTTCCGTCAGGGCGGTATCACCTTCGCTGAACAGCCCCACAATTTGGGTCGGCCAGATATTGATTGCCACGAATCCGGCTGAAGCGATACAGACGCCGGCGATCACCGCAATTTTCACAGTCTCTTTAACCCGATCATATTGCCGGGCGCCGTAATTGAAGCCAATCAGCGGCTGCGCTCCCTGGCTGAGACCCACTATGGGCATAAACAATAAGGCGGCTATGCTCATCATGATTCCCACGGCCGAAAGAGCTAAATCACCACCGTAGGCCAGCAGGGTTTTGTTTAGTATCGATTGCTGCACACTGTTGGCTATCTGCATGGCAAAAGGGGCGAAGCCGATAGATACAATACTGGTGATGATAGGCAACTGCAGTTTCAGGTTTTTAAATCTGATTTTTACCAGGCTCCGGCCTGACCAGAAATAACTCAAAACCCAGACAGAGGAAATGAATTGGCCGGAAACAGTAGCTAAAGCCGAGCCTTTTATCCCCAGTCCCAATTTAAAAATGAAAACATAGTTTAAAACGCCATTGATCAAGGCGCCGGCGACTTGGGTAAACATGGCCAACCGGGGATTGCCTTCCGCCCGGATAAAGTTGTTCATGCCCATGCTTATGGAACCAAAAGCCGCGCCCAGGATAATAATATGCACAAAGTCACGCGCGTAAGGCAATACTTCTTCACTTGCCCCAAAAGCCTTTAATATCGGCTCGGGGAAGAGCAGATATATCACCGCGATAATTAAAGGCAAGGCAATTAGCATCACCGCGGCATTACCGGCTATTTTCTCAGCTTCTTCTTTTCTCTGCTCCCCCAGCCGTATTGATATTAACGCCGTGGCGCCAATTCCGATCAGGATTGAAACAGCTATTAGAATCAGCATTATGGGAAAAGCCACGGTTGTCGCCGCGATGGCAAGTGAGCCGACGCCACGGCCCACGAATATCCGGTCGATTATATTGTAAAGAGCGTTGATGAGCATCCCCGCTATAGCCGGCAAGGAAAATTTCCATAACAAAACGCTTATTTTTTTATCGCGCATTTCCAGGCTATTTTGCATTTATTACAAGCATTCCTTTCGTTCCGCCCAAAGCATAACATAATAAAGATGCTTTATATACCTGAGGGGGGATAATCAGATTCAACCGGATGTTTTTTTATTTTTCCAAGAATCTTTGAAAAACGTTTACTCATCCCTTTCATCAAGTCGTCAAAAACAGCATACACCACAGGTACCAGAATCAAGGTAATAATAGTTGAAAAAGACAACCCAAAGGCGATGACTATGGCCATTGGCTTCATCATTTCATTGCCGGAGCCGCCGCCGAGAGCCATGGGCATCAGGGCCAGCACGGTGCACAGCGCCGTCATCAGGATAGGCCGCAGCCGGATCGGTCCGGCCTGCTTGATTGCTTCGTCACGTTCAATTCCCCGCTTGCGCAGGGTATTGATATAGTCAACCAGCACGATGGCATTGTTGAGGACGATCCCCACCAGCATGATCGCCCCGATCAGGCTCATCACGCTCAAAGTGGTCCCGGTGAGCCCCAGCCCGATCACCACGCCGATAAAGGTAGGAGGCAGGGAGAACATGATAATAAACGGCTGGAACAAGGATTCAAACTGTGCCGCCATCACCATGAAAACAAGAATAATCGCCAGTATGAGCGCCAGGCCCAGCGCGCTGAAGGACTCATTCATATTTTCCTGCTCACCGCTAAAGTCGATGATATAGCCCTGAGGCAACGACATCTTCGCCAGCTTTTCCTGAACCTCACTATTCACACTGCCGGAAGGCCTGCCGGAAATATCGGCGGTAATTTCTACTTCCCGGTTTTGATTGGAGCGGCTGATTTCTTTGGGCGCATTATTAATGGAAATATCGGCGACATCGCCCACCGACAGCTTTGCCCCGGAAGAGGACACCAGCATCAGGCTCGCCAGACTGTTTTCCGTTTGAACAAATTTATCGGAGTATTTCAGAGTGATATCCACCGTGTTGTCCCCGGTATGCAGACTGCCTACCGTCGACCCGCCGAAGGCGGTTTTTACCACCGAAAGAACCTGGGACGCGGAAAGCCCGTAACGCGCCGCTTTTTCACGATCAACCACCACTTGCACCTGAACATTGCTGGACAGTGAATTTGACACGTTTCTGGTGCCTGAAACCCCTTTGACAAGATCCACCGCTTCATTCCCCAGCTCTGTCAGCACATCCAGATCGTCGCCCCGAATGATCACATCGACCGCGCTGCCGGACATGCCCATGGCGCCGCTTTCAACAGTCACCGTGATGGTGCCTCCGGCAGTGTCGTTTAAGGACCGGCGCACTTTTTCCGCCGCCTCGCTTGCCGTTGGTTTATATTCATCCGTGGATTTCAGCTTATACCTGATACTCGCGTTATTGTTTTCGGAAATACCCAAGAATGACATCTGTCCGCCGCCGACCGTGATATAACCCTTTTGCACACCGCCCTCCAGCGCCTTTTGAGCCAGCGTGTCGACTTCCATGGCCTTTTTGCGGGTTGCCTCCAAACTTGTTCCCGCGGGCATTTCAATTTGAACGTTTACTCCTCTTTCGTCCATCGCAGATATAAACTCCATCCCAATCAGCGGGATGCATCCCAAACTGGCTACTAACAGGAGCAAGGCGCCGGCCACCACTTTTTTACGGTTGCCCAAAGCCCAGTTGAGACTGGTTTTATAAAATGAAGTAAGCTTTTGCAGTCCGAAACCGAAAATAGCAACCGGGTTCTTGGTTCCTTTCACGTAACCGATATCCTCCGGCGCCGGGACATTCTTCAGCATTCTGGAGGCCATCATGGGAACCAGCGTCATAGCGGAAAAAAGGGCGCAGGCGTGGGAAAAGCTGACTGTAAGCGCCAGGGGTTTGAAAATCATGCTGGCGATGCCGCTGACGAAGACGACAGGCATAAAGACCACGATCTGCGAAGCCGCCGAAGCCATCACGGCGGTACCCACTTCGGCCGTTCCCAGTTTGGCCGCGTCAATCACGTCAAATCCTTCCTGTCTCTTCCTGTAGATGCTTTCCAGCACCACGATGGCAAAGTCGACGAGCGAGCCAAGGCCCAGCATCAATCCCCCTAAGGACAGCATATTAATCGTCACGCCGGAAAAATACATCACAGAAAAAGTGCCAATTAAAGCCACCGGCAGGGTGATCGCCACCACCGCCGTGCTGCGGGCGTTGCGCAGAAACAGATAAAGAATGATTACCGCCAGGACTCCTCCCAGGAGGCCGTGTTTTTCAACACTTCTGATGGTGTCGTTGATGGTGGTGGAGGTGTCGCTGACCAGGTTAATCTGCACACCGGCGGGAAGATTTTCACTTAAAGCGGCGACTTCCTCACGCACCTTCTTCGCCACCTGCACCGTGTTTCCATCCGAAGTTTTCATAACATCAAGAGTGAGTGACGCACTCCCGTCCACGTAGGTAAGGGTGCTGTCTTTCTTGAAGTCGTCCCGCACGTCTGCGATATCCGACAGCAGGACATGGTTTTTCGATGAGCCGGGCACGCTGATCTGCACGTTCTTGACGGCAGCCAAATTGTTGAATTCGTTCATGACCCTGATGCTGATTTCCCTTGATCCTTTCACCAGCGTTCCCGCCGTGCCGGTGATATCATCACCCGAGATCGCCTGTGACACCTGCTGTACGGTCAGTCCGTAGGCATCCATTTTGGTTTGATCCAGCCTGACCTGAATTTCACGCTCCTTGCCGCCGCTGATTGAAACGGAACTTACCCCTTCAATCCGCTCCAGGACGGGCTGGATGGTATCTTCGGCGATTTCTTTCATCTTGGTAAGACTGGCTCCGGCAAGAGAATAGGTCATGATGGACTGGGAGTTCAGGTCAATTTTCATAATCCTGGGACTGCCGGCTTCATCCGGCAAATAATTCCGCACCGCGTCCACTTTGTCCCGCAAATCGTTTACCTTGTCATCAATCTTAACCCCGTAGTCAAATTGCACCGCCACCAATGAGTTTCCGCTGGAAGAGATGGAACTGATTTCTTTGACGCCGCTAACCGAACTTACGGCGGACTCAATCGGTTTCGTGACTATTTTTTCCACCTCGGCCGGGTCTGCTCCTTGATAACTGGTGGTGATAATCGCCACCGGTATATTCATATCCGGCATCAGCGCGACCTTCAGGCTCGGCAGGGCGAAAAGGCCTATGAATACCACCGCGAGGATGAGCATCGAGATGGCAACCGGCCGTTCCACGGAGAAATCTGCTATTTTCACTGGGAACCACCTTCCTGCCCGGTGACTACTTTTACTTGCTGACCGTCAGAAAGAAGGCGGTTTCCCTGGACTACGACAATCTGTCCTTCCTCCAGGCCTTCGGTGATTTCAGTCTGGGAGTCATTGGACACTCCTATTTCCACATACACTTCCCTGGCTTTGTCATCTTCCACCACATATACAATATGCTGCCCATCCTTTTCAATAACCGCGTCCACCGGAACAGCAACAACATTTGGCAAAGTCCCTGTAAAAAGGTCGATTTTCACCGTCATCCCCGGCTTAATTTCGCCAGTTGGATTGGCTATGGTGATTTCCACCGGATAACCCATGGTGGTCGAGTCCGCTTTTGGAGCTATCGCGGTCACCGTTCCTGCCACGGACTTGTTCAAGGAGTCGATGGTCACCGGGACATTGCTTCCCGTTTGAACAGCGTTCACCACACTTTCCGGCACCGAAGCCTCCACCTTGACGGTGTCGATGTTGACGATGACGGCGGCATCCGTCTGACTGCTGACCATTTCTCCAGTCTCTACCTTTATCGCGCCGATGAAGCCGTCAATCGGCGCCGCAACCGTATAATCGTTTAAATTGTCCTGCGCGGTGCTTATGGTCACTTGCAGCTTGTCAATCTGCTGCCGGGACTGCTCCAGGCTGAGCTGGGCATTGACCAGTTTGGTTGTCGCCTGCTCTAAATCGGTCTTTGACACTGCGCCGCTTTCATAAAGGATATTGGTGCGGTCGTAATTGGACTGGGCATCCTTCAAAGCCTGAACCGCGGTATCGTAACTTACTTGGGAGATGCCCAGGTCGGCTTGCAGCTGGGCCAGTTGGCTGCGTGCTTCCTTAGCGTCAATTTGGAAAAGCGTTTGCCCCTTTCCCACCCGGTCGCCCAATTTTACGTTGACCTGGGTGACCCGGCCCGCAACTTTAGGAGCGATGGTTGCTTCCGCCGACGCTTTAATCTGCCCGGAGGCATCGTAAATCTTATTCATGTCTGTCCTGCCCGCACTCACCACCTCAACCGCGATGGCAGGTATTTCATCGCCGGCAGGCTGTTTGCTTCCACATCCGTTTAAAAAAGACAATAACAACAATGCCAATACTAAAATTGCTAATCGCTTCAAATTTATATCCTCTCCCTTCAACCTCTCTAAAAAAACGCACTTTTTCAGCCTTACACATTATAAGAAAAGTAAATAAACTGGACCTAAACCAAATTGAAAAATTTCCTTAAAAAACTTGAAAATCCAGATAAAAATTTGAATTTTATTTTTATAAAAATTTTAAGAAACAGTTTTAAAGTAATTAATAATTAAGCTTTATAATAAATAGAGAAATGAATTTTGTAAACACTGTTCTGGGAGTAAAACATGTCCTTAAAGTTTAAGATTTGGGCTTCCTACATAATAATGGTCACAGCCCCCCTTCTCCTGGCGGTATTGTCGGCCAAGCTAATCCTGACCAATTATGAAGAGGATCACCAAATTCAGATCATAGAAACCGCCCAGGAGGAATCATTACAAGAAAAAATAGCTTTTATGGGAGAATTAGAGCATGACCTGGCCAATAAACCGGATTATTTCAAAGATCCGTTTTACCTGGCGCAGCTCAACGAAAAGATTTCTTCTGTTAATATGGGGGTTTTGATTCAGCGCAATGGAGAGTTTATATCTAATTCCGTACCGTTTAACGTTGAAAAACTCAAACCAAATTTATTAAAGCTTAATGTGCAAGATGTTACAGAGAAATGGACTTCAGCAATCATAAAAGATTACATTGTAAGATGCCGGGCTTTCTCTTTCAGTGACGGGACAACAGGCCAAATCTATCTCTTCCTCAACAGAGTACCTCCTTGGGAAGCGTCACCTGCCGACCATATCGCTTATGTGAAGTGGATTTTTTTAATCTTTATCATTTGCATATTTCTGACAAACAGTTTTTTAACCTACCAGTTTTACAAAAGCTTAATCGAGCCTTTAAATTCGGTAAAAAAAGCTGCCCGGGAAATTCAGCACGGAAACCTGGACTACCCCATCAGCTATCCGGTTAACAACGAAATAGGAGAATTATATCAGGCCTTTGAAGAGATGCGGCTAAGACTGAAGCAATCACAAGAACTCAATGAACAATACGAAAAAAGCCGAAAAGAATTAATCTCAAATATATCCCATGACCTTAAAACACCGATTACCGCGATTAAAGGCTACGCCCAAGGCATTATTGAAGGCGTGGCCAATAACCCGGAGAAAGTGGAAAAATATCTCCGGACCATTATTGCCCACGCCGGGGAAATGGAGCGGTTAACAAACGATTTGACCCTTTTTTCCAAGCTGGACATAAAACAAATCCCTTTTTCATTTGAATGTATAGAAATTAACAGATACCTTGAAGATGCCAGAGAAGAATTGAATTTTGACTTATCCGAAAATAATATTATTCTTAAATTTGAGTCCCATTATAAAAGCAGTGATTTAATAATGGCCGACCGGCGGAGACTAATCAGAGTCATTCACAACATCATAGAAAACGCCAAAAAGCATTTAAACAAGCGAGAAAAGGAAATTAAAATAATTTTGAAAGAAGAAGAAAGCTTAGCTTTAATTGAAATAAGGGATAACGGTTCCGGTATTCCGGCAGATAAACTCCCTTTAATCTTTGACCGGTTCTACCGGGTAGATAGTTCAAGAAACCGGACAACCGGGGGCAGCGGGATCGGGCTATCCATCGCCAGGGAAATAATAGAGGCCCACCAGGGGAGAATTTGGGCGGAAAGCGCTGAAGGTTTGGGAACAAGTATATTCTTTACCTTAAAAAAAGCTGCCTATTTTAAAAAATGAAGAAAGCCACAGTCTTTTTTAAAAGAGGAGTTTAAGTATGAAAAAGGTTTTAATTATTGAAGACGAACTAAGTATTGCGGAGCTGGAGAGAGACTACCTGGAAATAGACGGCTTTGAAGCGGACATTGAACTTAACGGCCGCTCAGGCCTGCAGCGCGCCCTGCAAGGAAACTACGCCATCATCATTCTCGATGTCATGCTGCCCGAGGTAGACGGTTTTGAAATCTGCCGGACAATCCGCGACAGGATCAATATACCCATAATTATTGTCTCAGCCAAGAAAGAAGATATCGATAAAATCAGAGGACTGGGGCTAGGGGCAGACGATTATATGACCAAGCCCTTCAGTCCCGCCGAACTGGTGGCCAGAGTCAAATCCCACCTGGCCCGTTATAATCGTCTGGTTAACCAAACAGTTGCTGATCGTCCCGAGGAGCTAAAAATCAAAGGGCTGGCCATCAATAAAAGCTCCCGGCGTGTTTACCTTGACGGCCTGGAAATTCAATTCACCACTAAGGAATTTGATTTGTTGGTATTTTTGGCTGAGAATCCCGACCGGGTACTTAGCAAGGAACAGATTTTCGAAAAGATCTGGGGGTTCGATAATTTGGGAGAGATTGCCACAGTAGCCGTTCATATCCGCAGAGTCCGTGAAAAGATAGAAAAAGACCCGTCTAATCCAGAATATATTGAAACTATATGGGGTACGGGATATCGTTTTAATATCTCCTGAAAACGAATATTTACATTTTTTATAGTCATGGCGTATAATATATGCGTATATTCGGTTATGCAAATATAATAATGCCAGCCGGGAAAAATAATTTGAGAGAGAGGGCTATGATCAATATAGTGGAAATGTTGAAGGCGCTGGCTGACGAGACCCGCCTGCGGATCATCAATCTGCTTTACGATGGGGAGCTATGTGTCTGTGATATTATGGAAACGCTGGCTATAACCCAGACAAAGGCCTCGCGACATCTGGGGGTGCTGCGCCGGGCCGGGCTGGTTACAGACCGCAAGAGTGCGCAGTGGGTTTATTACACCATTTGCCGCAGTGACGGGAGCAAATTTCTGGACAGCATAATTTTTAATCAACTCAGGCAAAATGAGCCATACGCAGATGATATGAAAAATCTTGCCGAATGGCTGGCCGTAAAGAAATCCGGCTGCAATAAATATGCAAACGGCCCTTTAAGCTGCGGCGGCGGTACCGGGCGGCATCGGCGGTCAACCCGTTGCGGCAGTGACCGGGCTGCCTGCGGCAGTCCCGGTAGTGACTGCGCTTAAGAAAAGAGGTATACTCTTTTGTTCATATTTTCCTGGCTAAACGACCAGCTGCTCAGAATGGAATGGCTTCACTATCTGGTCACTTTGCTTGTAAGAGATGTATTCGGCCTGGATGTAAATAAGCAAGTGGGCGGAAGCATCCACTTTTTTATCTATGATGTGAGCAAAATATTCATCCTGCTCTCCGTACTAATATTTACTATTTCATATATCCAAAGTTTTTTTTCACCTGAGCGGACCCGCAAAGCCCTGGGCAATTTCGCCGGCATTAAAGCGAATACAATGGGGGCGCTGTTCGGCACGGTAACCCCGTTCTGTTCCTGCTCCTCCATTCCTTTATTTATCGGCTTTACCAATGCCGGCCTGCCTATTGGCATTACCTTTTCCTTTTTGATATCGTCACCCCTGGTAGACCTGGCTTCGGTTATATTAATTGCCAGCATATTCAACTGGAAAATTGCCATTGCCTATGTGCTTGTGGGTATTTTTCTGGCTGTTATCGGCGGCTCAATCATCAATAATTTAAAGCTTGAAAAGTATGTAGAGCCGTTTGTATATGAAAATAAACTCATCGATGCCGACCCGGAAGAACTGACTGCCCGTGACAGAATAGTTTTTGCCAGGGAGCAGGTGCGGGACATTGTCAGAAAGGTCTGGCTGTTTATTCTAATCGGCGTCGGGATCGGCGCCGCCATCCACAATTGGATTCCGGAGTCAATCATCAGCGCGCTGCTCGGTCAGGACAAATGGTATTCTGTGCTGCTGGCGACATTAGTCGGTGTGCCGATGTACGCGGATATTTTCGGTACGCTGCCTATCGCCGAAGCCCTGGTGGCAAAAGGGGTGGGGCTCGGTACGGCGCTGTCCCTGATGATGGCCGTAACCGCGCTTTCAGTCCCTTCCTTGATTTTGTTGAATCAAGTGGTAAAGGTGAAGCTATTGGCAATATTCGTCGGGCTTGTTACCCTGGGCATCATCATCATCGGCTACACCTTTAATGCCTTCGGCCATCTCTTGATGTAAGAGTTCGTTAAATATGAAAGGACGGCTAAAATAATGGATATCAAAATTTTAGGCACAGGCTGTGCAAACTGCAGGAGGCTTCATCAACTTGCCGAGGAAGCAGTTGCGGAAATGGGCCTCCAGGCGCCGGTGGAAAAGGTGGAGGACCTTAGAAAGATCATGGGTTATGGGATTATGAAAACTCCTGCCATTGTAATCAACGAAAAGGTTAAAACTTCCGGCAGGGTACCCGGAAAGGATGAGATTAAAAAGTTCATCCAGGATGAGGCTTAATATATATGGAACTGCTTAATTATACCCTCAGCCATTACGTCAGCCATTCCCAAAGTGTGTATCTCATTTTCATCATACGCTGTGATGCTTGCCTCATACTGTCCGGTAAGCATGTAAACTGCTTCTGCTTTAACCAATTCCAGGTGGCGGTACATCATCCTTCTCCAATGCTCCTGAGACCAATAAGGATTGATATTCCCCAAGAAAACAGCGATTGCATCAGCATTAGCATACCATTTTCTTTCTGCTTCTGCTGCTGCCTTATTATCTCCGGCTTTTGCTGCTTTGACAAGATCTGCAGCTATAACAAGATGCTCCTTTAACAAATCCCGAAATTTCGCAGCAATTCTTTCTCCGTAATAAGGCTGCAGCGCATGCTCAAAATCCACGGGATTACGAAGTAATCTAGCGACAACGGAGTCTACATTCGGCAAACCAAATACCAGGCTTGTTATGGTTGACCATGTCCAAACATCATGCTGTTCCCATAGCATACGCATATAATTCCTTACATCCACTTGTGCTTTAGTAAACATGATGGGTATATGATAAAAGTTCGGATTGTAATACAACATTGATCACCTCTTAAAATCAGTCATTTTTAAGTATATAATATGAATGGACTGACAGGATAGTTCCGTTGGTTAGAGGATTGCCAACACCCATAGGCGTCTTAAGCCAGCCACTATGCCGCTTGTAAATTCAAGTACTATATTAAGACCGGGGGCGAAAAAATGATCAAGGTCGAGATTACTCCTGATGCCAGAAAATATATTCTCCAAAAGACTGATACGATCACAATAATTATTAGAACGACAGGAAGTTGAGCCAGCTGCTCCAGTGAGCTTGCCGTGCTCGCAGGCTCACCGCCCGAACCCCGGAGTTTTAACAAAGTGACCGCCGGCGGGATTAAGATTTTCATTTTTAAAGGAGTTGTTGCCGCACCGGAAGGGATCAATATTTCCCTAAGTGGTTTTTGGATATGGAAAAGGCTAGTGGTTAATGAGTTGAGCTAAACAACAGCCCAAATTGATAAAAAGATCATCACCGAATATGGTGGTGTTGCCCCATTAACAATGATTTGTTAGTTTTTTTAAGGATTTTGTTTGATACTAGTTCACTGCAAATATATAATATGATTATAAGTCATTATTGGTATGAGTGGACGTGTTTGTTAAACGGATGCAATTGTTCCATGCGGGAGGTATTTTTGTGAATGGCTATGCCCATAAACTAGAGCGTCGGATCGATTGGTTTGAAGTTGATTTTCGTGGACATGTGAATAATGTGTCGTTCATATACTATATCCAGGAAGCAAGGGTCGAACTTTTACATATAATCGGTTTGATGCAATCTCAGGCAAAAGAAAAAGAAGGCCCGGTGCTGGCTTCGATTACCTGTCAGTATTACCGTCCACTATTTTATCCGGGCAAAATTTATGTCTATTCCAAGGTATCGGAGATTAAAAATACAAGTTTTGTTATCAAGCACGCTATTTACAATGAGCGCAATCAAATGGCCGCTGAGGCGCAAGATATTCTCGTTTACTATGATTTTGTTAAAGAGACTAAACTAACAATTACTGATGAGCCCAGAAAAAAACTGGAAAAGATCAGCAGCGGGAATATAGTTCCCCCGGAACCTCTTTAAACAGTGCGATAAAGCAGTAGCAACCCGGGACTAGCACGTTTGTTTTAACCTCGAATATAACCATTGACTTCCTCCATTATTATATCCTTATAGTCATCCAATATATTTCCTTCATTATCGTTTACCGTAATCCGAGCATCGCTCTTAATTGGTATGCCACTCCTATCTGACAAAAACTTCATTTGCTTACCGCTGCCTTTGTCAATGATATGCAGGGATGCTATCCCGACATTTTTAATTTTTATTTTCCCTTCCTCCAATAATTCCACCGCTTTTAGCTTTCCCATTGCTATAGTTTCATTTGAATCCAAATCTTTTAATACATATCCAACTAGTTTTGGAAATGGTTTCGCCAGATTCAGTGTTCTCCCCCTATCGTCCTTTATCTTGGTACATATTAGTAAGGATGAAACTTCGTATTCCCGGCACATGTTTATTATCCTCTCTAATAGTTAAGTTTTTCTTTAGATATCCCCCGATATCGCAGTACTTGACATATTTCCAAAGAGCCGCATGCGGATAAAATCGGCATCAAGTGCCGGATTTAGAGACCCTGTTAGATAACTCTTGACAGTGGACCCCTTTGTCATATTCATCATTGAAATCGCTCTCCCAAAATATAACTACGCCAAACAAAGAAATAATCCTTTAATAACGGGAGTAATAAAAA
>NZ_MVQM01000137.1:0-7879 GCF_002067195.1 Pelotomaculum sp. PtaB.Bin117
AAGTATGGTTGGCGCCGTGTTTCATAATATAGGCCAATTGTTTGTAGCCGGTTTGGTGGTTCATAATTTTTCTGTTTACGTTATTTTACCTGTACTCATGATATCTGCTATAATAACTGGTTACTTTGTTGGTATCGTGACAAAGCAGTTATACAAGTCCTTGGGTAATAGGATGATTTGAGCGTTGGTAATACTGAGGAGTCAGGAGTCAATCGTTTACCGCCCATATATTCTCCTGAATGCTGATTACTGCCCCTGAGAACCTGAAAATAAGCCATAAAATATTGCCTTAAATTTATTCTGACTACTGACTCCTGGATTCTGAATACTTAGAGACGGGATGGCGAGGCAAGTGAAAAAGGAAGCGGAAGGTATTATTATCACTATGGATGGCAAAATAGCGAAGGTGCGGGCGAGCAGGCACAGTGATTGTGACAGTTGCGGGGCATGTCCCGGGGACAAGGCCACGGTCATGGATGCCTACAACCGCGTTGATGCCAAGGTGGGGCAGAGGGTTATTATTCAGATATCTGAAGCGCATATGTTAAAAGCGGCCTTTGTTGTTTACATGCTGCCTCTGTTGACAACTTTTATGGGTTTCTTAATAGGTATGTGGATCTCGCATAAGTATGGATTCCCGGTGTTGTTGTGGGAGGTTGGCGCAAGTATCGCTGCTTTCGTTCTGACACTTTTATATATAAAATACTTTGACAGGTCTATGACGAAAATAAAAATGATGCCGGTTATTACGGATGTTTTATCTGAAAAGTGACCTTTCCTGGGCTTTAAAATTTCCATTTTGCTTGATAATTTTCGAAATGACTTGAGAACGGCTTTTTACGCCCATTTTACGGTAGATATTGCGGAGGTGAGCTTTTACCGTGTTCACGGCCAGGCGGGTTTTTTCTGATATTTCTTTATTTGACAACCCCTGACTTAAATGCTTGAGGATTTCATGTTCCCTCAGAGTAAAATTCCTTTTGTCATCTTTTGTTAGTGGGTGTGGCAGGTTAAAAGAATTTTGGGCTATCCGGGCGTAGTCCTTAATTAGTTGATTGATTAATACCGGGTCGATTACCGTTTTGCCGCGATAAACCTGGTTAATGCTTTCCGCAAGCTTTTCTTGTGAAGCTTGCTTTAACATATATCCGGTCGCCCCGGCTTGCAGGGAAAGCCTGACCGACTCCGCGTTTTCGAATATGGTAAGCATAATTATTTTTATTCCGGGTACAAGGGAGGTAATTTCACGAGTGGCTTCAATGCCATTCATTTTTTGCATTTTTATGTCCATGAGAATAACATCGGGAATATGGCGTGTAACGAATTCCAACGCTTCTTCAGCGTTCGAGCAGCAGCCGATAATATCGATATCCTGTCTTGGCCCCAGCATCGCGACCAGACCTTCACGGATCATTTGGTGATCATCAACAATCAGTAGTTTGATATTGGACACTGTAACACCCCCCTTGGTTGGAAAGCGGCATCGCAACCTGAATTGTCCTGTTGTATCCCAGCCGTGCTGGGATGCTATTGAAAAGTTCCCGTTGTGGAATCTCCAATGCGGCTCTTTTGTGCTCATTCCCCTGGGCGCAAATCAACTTTCCCCAAAGCTGCTTTAAAAGCTTTTCTTTTTCGGCCAAGGTGTTCATAAGCCTGGTATTCTTGAAATTGCTTTAGCGATTGCGGAAAAAATCGCCCCCTCTTTTTCATCAAATTGCTTATCAATGCCTATTTATCTTCAGAAAATCAGTATTGTCAAGGTCCAGCATTTCTTCCCGAGTTGGAGTTCTAATAAGACTTACGGCCAATTTCTTTGTGCCGTTTGTCCAGTTTACAGCGCTCTTCGTGCTCTCCAGATATGCAAATCTGGCTGGATTAGCCAGCCTGGCCCTGAACAACCCCTGAATAGTGTCTGCCAGGCAACCAGACCCTTTAACCGATACTATAAGCTCCGGGGAGTTAAGCTTGCCAAACTCATCTTCAGCTACCATTGCCATGCGCAGGGCAAGCTGCAAATCCCGGCATTCCTCCTGGTGGTGATTATAGGCTTGCTTGAAAAGTATCCGGTAGCGTATTTTTTTATCTTGCGGCATTATGTATGGAGCGCGGGGAGAAAAAATAATATCGTGCTCAAAATAGGGCTTGATGTCTACGACAGGTGAGCCATCAACGGCATCCAGGCCGCGTACATGCAAAATATTTTTCTCTACTTTTATCAACTCTACTAAAGAGAGCCCGATAGGATTCGGGCGTCCCGCCGCCCTCAGTCCGAACACACCGTACTCCGGGGCATTGGCATTCACTCTGCCCGGAACGGTCCTCAAGAGATCGCGCCGCGCTTTGTGGAACCAGGATAAAATCCACAGGTGCGAGTGCGCTTCGATTCTCAATAATCCTTGCACATATGCGGGTAAAATCTCAATAGTGGCAGTATGGCTTTGCATAGGGATTGTCTCCGGATTATTATATGAAGAATGAACAATACCCACAGGAGTAATTTGTAATGCATCCATATTATTAGCCCCCTCCCTTTTTCTATTTATGCTTTTTTCACGCGGCAGAAACTGGCAGTAAAAATTTATAAGTATTGAAAAACCCTTCCGTGTGGTGGAAAGGGTTGAATAATAAGCGGTAAAAAAACGTCTTCTTGAGAAGACGTTTTTTTTGCTAACAGACGTAACTGTCGCTGCTTATTGTCTCCTTTCCGTCAGGGAGGCATGGCCGTTTCCCGCCATACCTAGCGGCCGCTTGCCATGAGAGATATCCTTTAGGCAAAAAGGCTCGGAGTACTTTCAATTCCTAGTATTTCTTTGAAACAATTATAATCGCAGAATTAATTGCATGTCAACCAGCATTTCAGTACTGCCGAGTTTCCGTAAATTGGTGGTCCCCCCTTCTAATTGCACGAACTGGATATCCCTGCGTTCCGCAAGGCGTTTGAAGCCGCCGGCATTCCTACCTGTTCCTCGAGTTCGACGTTACTGTTCCCCTGGGGCCCTTCCGCATCCGGGTAGACGCGTTCCTGGAAATGCTGAGGCAGGAAGATCTGTTCTAGATCTTAATTAATCGCAGACGGTTATTATTTAAGAAATTTTTGTTAAATGGAGGTATGAGCATGTCAAAAGGTCAATTGTACCCGAGTGAGCCCCTGAAGACCTGGGGTCTTGCCAAACAAGCAAGGGAAGATTCGTCAATAATCAGTTTAATCATATCCATTGCCTATTTCCCCACCTTGTAAGTTTATCCGCCTACCAGGAGTGTTTAATGGCCCCTTTGCCGCATGCCGCGACACAGGGCATCGCGTCCCGCTTGCCGTCGGTCGGCAGGCACGGGGTGCAGGTATACTTGATTTTTTTCCGGTGTTCCTTTACCATTTCAATTACTTCATCCTCGTAATCGTCTTCTATGTACAGCGAAAACCGACTCCGGGCAAGCCGTCACGCAAGGCTTGTCAGCGCATTCCGCGCACATATCTGTATTGATGCTTACGGGATGTCTTGGCAGATTATCGTTATGGTGCAGGTGTCAATTAAATGGACGGGTGTCGATTATATGGACACCCGTCCATTATATGAACGTATGTTGGATTGGATGCCGCGCTTAATATGGCTGGTGGTTTTTTTTTAATTACCCTATTCGTTATTTCAGTAAGCATGTTTCCCCGGCAGTTATTACTCTATTTTATATGTGATTTATGGTAAATGGCCGATTTTAGCCGAATTTAACGGTTGAAATTTTTAGTGGCTTATCTGTGAATGTATTTATATCGCTGCGGGTTTCAATGTTGGCACATTAATTGCATATCTTAGATATTATACAATATTTTTGTATCGCGTTGGCTTTGGCGGTGAACTCCCACTTTAAGCCGGTCGGGAATCACCGCCTCTGCAGCCCCGCAGGACTGATTTTTTAGTTATTTAAAAATCCCCAGACTGATTCCCAGAACCCATAGCGACTATGCAGGCTATTCCATTATCAATATCCAACGATACTATCTATTGCAATATTTTGTAATTAGCTTTCTGCTCTGAATATATTGCATAAATTTATTTGTTATGTGAATTAATATTTATTTATTTTTTTGGCTTATTTCCACCTTATTATATGGAAAGAATCTAGGGGTTATGTATTTAAATTGCTTGACAAATTAATGAATGTTCATTTATTATTATAATAATTTAAAATCAAAGGAGTGGAGGTAGCATTGAAAGCAGTATTGTGGCAAACAAATATGACCTGATAATCAACGAGGGCTGTTAAAGATTTGATAAGAATAAAAATCGAATAGCCGAGAGCGAGGAGTGAAACAAATGGAAGCAGCAGTCACCAAGTGCCGGTGTGATCTAGATGCTGAGCTGGGAAGAGTGATTGCCCGGCATGAAGGGAAAAAGGACGATTTAATCGAGATATTGTACTGGGTGCAAAAGAATTACGGTTATGTGCCAAAAGATGTGCAGCTAATCATTGCCGACAAAATGGATGTACCCTTGAGCGCTATTAATGGAGTTATTACGTTTTACCATTTTTTTTCATCAAAGCCAAAAGGCAAGTATGAGATATCCCTCTGTAATGGCACCGCCTGTCATTTGCGGGGAGCGCCCCAAGTATTGGCGCGGTTTGAAAAAGAACTGGGGATTAAGCCGCATGATACCACCGGCGACAATATGTTTTCCCTTGGTTTAATCAGGTGTTTAGGAGCTTGTGCCGTGGCTCCGAATATTACAATCAATTCAGAGCCGCGTGCCCGGATGGAGCCGGATCTTGTCCCGGAAATCATTAATGAGCTCAAAGAAAAAGAGTAAAGATGAAAGACGGTGATTGATGATGAAACGGGTTAAGTCAGTTGATGAACTGATAAAGTTCAAAGAAGCCGCGCTGGTTAAAATCAAAGAGCGGCAGATAGGCGACAAAACAACAATTGTGGTAAATATGGGAACATGTGGTATAGCTGCCGGGGCGCGGGATGTGATGATGGCAATTATTGATGAAATAGAAAAAAGAAATATTTCCGATGTAATTATTACTCAGGCAGGCTGCGCAGGGATGTGCGAGCATGAGCCCATGCTTGAAGTAATCAAGCCATGTTCGCCCCAGGTTATTTACACTCGTTTAAACAAAGAAAAAGCCCGGCGGATCGTCATTGATCATGTTATTAACGGCAGAGTTGTTGAGGAATACGCACTGATGCAGCAAGCTTAATTGAAATTAGTGAGAGGAGGATTCCAATATGCATTATTACCGGGCACATGTTTTGGTTTGTGCGGGGTCAGTATGTGTTACCTCAGGCTGCCGCGCCGTTAAAGAAGCTATATTAGAAGGCATCACAAGACACCAGCTCGAAGAAGAAATAAAAGTTGTCGAAACCGGCTGCATGGGGTTTTGTGAACTAGGTCCGCTTGTCGTGGTATATCCCGAAGGAGTGATGTATTGCCGGGTTAAGGTTGAAGACGCGGCAGTGATCGTGAACGAGCACCTGCTTAAAGGGCGGATCGTAAAGCATTTGCTTTACCAGGATCCCAATACCAGGAAAACTGTTACATTAATGAAGGATCTCCCTTTCTTGTCCAAACAGACCAAGGTTGCCATGCGTAATGCCGGACTTATTAATCCCGAAGATATTGAGGAATATATTGCCGGTGAAGGTTATCTGGCGTTGGCCAAGGTTTTGTCAAGCATGTCACCGGAGGAAGTAATCATTGAGATGAAAAAATCCGGCTTGCGTGGCCGGGGAGGCGCTGGTTTCTTAACCGGCTTAAAGTGGGAATTTACCGCTAAAGCCCGGGGAACGCAAAAATATGTGGTATGCAACGGAGACGAAGGAGTCCCGGGAGTTTTTATGGACCGGTCAATCTTAGAAGGTGACCCGCACTCCGTTATTGAGGCGATGGCCATCGCCGGCTATGCGGTCGGAGCTGATCAGGGCTATATCTACGTCCGGGCCGAGTACCCTCTGGCGGTGGAAAAACTGCGGCATGCCATTAATCAGGCATGTGAGTTCGGGTTATTGGGAGAGAATATTTTAGGTACAGGTTTTAATTTTGAGGTAAATATCCGGGTCGGCGCCGGCGCCTTTGTTTGCGGGGAAGAAACCGCCCTGCTGGCTTCCATCGAGGGCCGCCGCGGCGAACCCAGGCCGCGGCCTCCCTTCCCGGCCAATGAAGGGCTGTGGGGTAAACCGACATTAATAAACAACGTAGAAACATTATCCAGCGTTCCCCCTATTATCTTAAAAGGCGGCGCATGGTATGCTTCTATGGGCACAGAAAAGAGCAAAGGCACAAAAGTATTCGCCCTGACCGGGAAAGTGAACAACACCGGCCTGATCGAAGTGCCGATGGGAATACCTTTGAAAGAGATCATTTTTGATATCGGTGGCGGAATACTTAACAACAAAAAATTAAAAGCAGTGCTGGCAGGTGGCCCCGTAGGCGGCTTTATTCCCGCTGAGCACCTTAATGTCAGTATGGATTACGAATCGCTGGCCGCATTAGGGACCCTTATTGGCTCCGGCAGCCTGACTGTAATAGATGAAGACACTTGTGTGGTTGACCTCGTCAAGTTCTTTGTCGAATTTTGCCATGAGGAATCTTGCGGCAAGTGTACCCCTTGCCGCATCGGGACCAAGAGGATGTTGGAAATACTCGAGCGGATTACCCGCGGCGAGGGAAAAGACGGAGATATTGAAGCACTTGAAGTGCTGTGCGACTATATTAAGAACACCGCGCTGTGCGGATTGGGACAATCTGCCCCCAATCCCGTGCTGAGTATGCTGCGCTACTTTAGGCCAGAACTCGAAGCACATGTCAGGGATAAGCACTGTCCGGCTTCAGTATGCGCGTTTCTTTTTGATTCACCCTGTCAAAACACAGCAGAAGGAGGGGTGAGATAAATGCCAATGGTTACTTTGACAATTGACGGAAAAGAAGTGCAGGTGGAACAGGGCACAACTGTTCTCGAAGCGGCCAAGAAAGTAAATATAAATATACCGACCCTATGCTATTTAAAAGATATCAATGTCGTCGGGGCCTGCCGGATCTGTGTGGTTGAAGTCAAGGGCGCCCGCACGCTGCAGGCAGCTTGTGTGACCCCGGCGGCAGAAAACATGGTTGTGCTGACCAATACCCCGGCGGTGCGCGCTTCACGCCGGATGACGCTGGAACTGATTCTTTCCAACCACCCGTTTGAGTGTCCGACCTGTGTGCGCAACAAGAATTGCGAGTTGCAGTCCCTGGCGGAAGCGTTCGGAATCCGGGAAGTCCGTTATTCGGGGGCTAATCCCGTGCACGTAATGGATGACTCCAGCGTATCTATAATTCGCGACCCCGATAAATGCATCCTGTGCCGCCGTTGCGCCTCGGTATGTGAAAAGGTGCAGACGGTAAGCGCAATCGGCCCGCAGGGGCGCGGTTTTGACACCGTTATCGCGCCGGGCGTGGACATGGTTTTAGCCGAATCCAATTGCGTAAACTGCGGCCAGTGCGTGCTGGTTTGCCCGACCGGCGCTATATACGAACGGGATCAGACTGAAGAAGTCTGGGCCGCCCTGGCCGATCCCCAAAAGCATGTCGTGGTCCAGACCGCCCCGTCGGTGCGTGTGGCTATCGGTGAAATGTTCGGTATGGAGCCCGGCAGCGTGGCGACCGGACAAATGGTTGCCGCGATCAGGAAACTCGGTTTCGATAAAGTTTTCGACACCGACTTTGCCGCCGACCTGACCATTATGGAAGAGGGCAGCGAGTTGCTTGAAAGGATTAATAACGGTGGCATCCTGCCGCAAATTACTTCCTGTAGCCCCGGCTGGGTCAAGTTCATTGAGCACTTCTACCCGACGCTGCTGCCGCATGTGTCCACATGCAAGTCGCCGCAGCAGATGTTCGGC
>NZ_MVQM01000138.1:0-5932 GCF_002067195.1 Pelotomaculum sp. PtaB.Bin117
ATAAAAAAATTGGACGGTCAAATCGCCGAATACCTTTATCGGGGTGAGTGAGATGCAATACTGGCTTCCACCAGGAAAAAACTGTGGCCTATGCGGGGAAATCAATTGTAAAAGCTTCCTCCGGTTGGTTGGCAATGGCCAAAAGGCTAATGACGACTGTCCATATTACCAGGAACATAGTTTCCAGAAAAATGATTTGGTAAAAGAAGCCATTTACCAGGGGCATGATGTTTTAGGCCATCCATATGATTTTATTCTTAGCCCTTTGCCCGGGGAAAGCTCCGCCAGGAAGATCGTCCTGCCTTTTCGGAGCGATCTAGTGGAAAAAATGGACATCAAAAAAGGCGATTATGTGCTGGGCAGACCAATGGGAGCAGGCTGTCCGATACCGCATGTTCTTTCTGTTATTGAAGCCGAGCCGGTAACCGGCCTGCTCTATACCTGGGTTGTCGGCCCTTTGTATTCAAGAGAGCGGGAAGTTAAGGACGTAGTCGCATACCATATGATTGGTTTTGAAGGGATTGCCTGCAGGATCAGCAAAGAACCATCTTTGGGCTGCAGGGCGACTTTTCTGCCGGGCTTTTGCATGATGAACCTGAATCATACCGGTCTAGTCAATATGGTTTTGGAAAAAAGAGAAGGTCTCCATGTCCGGATCGAAGATATCAGAATTCTAGCCCCACAAGATTAGTATTCACATTTAACCATAGTGCTGTATAATTAAACTTAATATATAAAAAATACGGCAAAGAAAATATGGGCAGAGGTACCCCCCCTGCCCTTTTCAATGGGGTCACCAATGGGGTCAACCAATGGGGTCAGGCTTTACATTGTTACTAACCCATACCCCTTAAATCGTTTCTGCCTTAACGTATTAATGATTGAGGAACGGTCGATATCCCCCGGTCGCTGCTTATTATCTTTGAAAGAGGTGGTCCACCGGTTAAGAAGGGGAGTGAAAACTTGTTTCCTGAACAGGACATGGAGACCGAAATAAAAAAAATAAAACATGGTGACAGCTTGGCCAGAGAACGTTTTTTAGAAAGCTGCAAGCCATTTATATATAAGGTAGCTTGCAAATATTCCAGGAAGAACCTGGAATGGGGCAGGGATGACGAGTTAGCCATCGGCTTGATTGCCTTTAATGAAGCTATCGATCGTTTTTGTGATGATTTTGGAGTTCCTTTTCTTGCTTACTCCAGAAATGTAATGAGAAGCCGTCTTGTAGACCATTACCGGCGCGAAAACCGGAATTTCTTGCTTAAGGCTCAACTACCGTTGCAGGAAGAAGGTAATAATGTTGAGTTCGCCAGGTCCTGGGGAATATTTCAAGAGGAGGAAGCCGCAAGAGAAAGAGAAGAAGAAATAAGAGAGTTTGAAGAATTATTAAATGAGTATGGGGTTTCGTTCGAAGACTTGGTTAAATGCTCGCCACGGCACCGGGACACACGCCGTTCGTTAATGCTTGCTGCCTGGGAATTGGCTGAGGAAAGCAGTCTATTCCAAAAATTCACATATAATAAGAAACTGCCGCTGGTGGAATTGGAGAAAAAAACTGGTATTGGCCGAAAAACCTTGGAAAGAGGCCGTAAATACATAGTAGCGATGACTCTTCTAATACACAGGCGGGAAGATTTTTTATATTTGGCTTCGTATTTGAAAATGCCCGTCACAAGCTAAGGGGGAATATAAATGAAAAAGACGGGAATGGTAGTTAAGATAACAGGTAATTCATGCATTTTGCTCACTAGTGACGGGGAATATAAAAAAGTTTCTCTTCCCGAAAACGGTGTTACCAGATTGGGCCAAATAATCACCGATGTGGAAAGGAAGAAACGCTTTCCTTACCTGAGGCATTTTATGGTGGCCGCTTCCTTATTGCTGCTGGTCCTGACCGGGCAGCTTTACTTGGGACGTTCGAAGCCGGCGGCAGCTTTCATGACCATCGACATCAATCCCAGCATTGAGCTAGCAATACAGGCAGACAAAAGAATAGCGTCAGCCCGCGGTTTGAACAGTGACGGCGCAACTATTTTAAACGAGGTTAAAGTGACCGGACTGGACTTGCATGAAGCGGCCAAGCTTATTGTAGATCAGGCAATAAAAGACCAATTTCTTTTGGCAAATGACAACAACATTATTCTAGTTACCCTGACCACAGATGATATCGAAAATTTTACCGACGAATTGGAATCCATTTACGAATCAATAAATAGTCCTGTCCAATCAAACGGGTTGGACACTGAAGTAATTATTGAACCTGTAGAAAATACAGTGCGCCAGGAAGCTGAGAAGGCCGGCATCTCTACCGGAAGATACCTGCTACTGCAAAAGTCAGCTGCCAGAGGTGTTCCGGTCAACGTTGATGAAATAAGCGTCAAGAGCTTGAGGGAATTGGAAAAGGACAAAAAAATATCCATTAGCGAAATATTAAGCGATAATAGCTATAAAAGCAGCAATAGGTATGGGAGCAACAATGACTATTATAGATACTACAGTAATAATAGCTACAAGAGCAACAATAATAGCAGAAACTTTGGCGACAGAAATGACAGCGAAGCCGGCTTTAATAGTTTTCGCAAACTTCTAGAGAAGAATGCAGGAATGAAAAATAATAACAATCAAAATATCCTTGAAAAGCGTCAAAACACAAAAGAAGATTATGCTAATAAAAAAAATGATAATAACGCTGCTGGCAGGGAAAAAACAAATAGCGGAAACGACAAGAAAACATTCCCCCGTCAAAATGGTGAAAAAAAGGAACGCAACCCGGACAGGACTAAAATCCTTGATTTTTTTCAGAACCATGGGAGGGAGCGTCAACTAAAGTAATACTGTTTAGTATTATTTCTTCTTCAGCGGTAAAATGTCCGTTATTATAAAATTTACGGCGAATTTCCGCCCGGGGAATTATTGCTGTGAGTTCGTTTCGCGGTTGACTTGTGTTATTGCGCAATAACCTTATTATTACGTCCCCTATCTTGATTTCTAACTGATTCTGAATTACCTGGTCATTTCGTAATATGTTGAAGCCCGATGACTTTTCATTTTTTAAACCTTTTTTCTTTTTACGGAAGGGATTTAACCTAAACATCTTTCAAATCCTTTTTTATTTTTATACTTCAAAAGTATCCCATGGAATAACCTCATTATCCTGTCTTGATACAATATATAGGAAATTACGGAATTAGTTCCATTTGAATGAGCTTAATGTTTTAGAAGAATCAAACGGGGATTATTTTGGAAAGTAATAATGTGAGGGGTAAAGCATAAAAAATTGCGGGAAGAAGATTGCCTACTTTTATATCCTTAATACCAAGGATATTCAAGGCTATCCCTACTATCAGCAGTCCGCCGGTGGCTGTCATTTCCGCCACCGCGTCAGGAACGAGAAAACCTTTTACATATACAGCCAAAAGCGTTATGGAACCCTGGTAAATAAACACCGGGAAAAGAGAAAAAATAACCCCTATTCCCATAGTGGAAGCAAAAACTATCGCTGAAATTCCGTCTAATGCTGCTTTAGCAAAAAGAATCTGCGGGTTGTTGTTCAGACCATCTTCAATTGCCCCCATAATAGCCATCGCTCCCACACAGTAAACCAGGCTGGCTGTGACAAATGCCTTGCCGACTTCCCCTGTTTCTCCACCAACTTTTTCTTCCAGCCACTTGCCGAGGCGGGCTAGACCTCCCTCAATATTTAGCAATCCACCTGTCAAACCACCAAGAACCATACTGAGAATAACCACTAAAACCTGTTTGGTTTGCAAAGCCATACTGGAGCCTACTAGCAGAACCGCTAAACCAATCCCTTGCATGATTGTGCAGCTAACCTTTTCAGATATTCCCTTTCTAAACAACAAACCAAAAGCGGCTCCAAATGCGATAGCCGCTACGTTAACTATAGTCCCCAGCACAATCTCAACTCCTACGGCAAAACAATTAAGTCCAAATTCTTAAGTCATAAAATGTACATAATACTATACTAAGCATCTTCAACAGAAAGAAATTTGCCGGACAATACCATATTTGCATGTATTTACTTAAGCTATTTTCCCTGAATAAATTATAATAGCTCTTTATACCAGCCGCAAGCCGCAATATATATATATAATATTATAAATCTGAATTTATAAAGTGGCGTAAGGCGCCACCTTAAATCAGATTATTACGGTAGTGCCGTCAAACTTGGTTAGAGTGAAGCCGCTAAAATGCTCATTATAGGTGTTCCTGTAATCTTGCAGAATACCGATGGCTACCGCTTCACCCAGCTTTATTCCCTCGATTCCGTCGGTGCGCCAGTGTATACCCGCGAAATCGCGGCCAAGGGCGATATTCGCGGCAAGCTTGTTCAACTCCCCGCCTACAGTTAAAGGCGGCCCGGAGTAAGGAAGCAGTTTTAGGCCATCAGCGCTGGCAACGACCGGATTAGGTATAATAAATGATTCTTTAAAGAACGCCTTCAACATGGTAACTCCTGCTCCAGTATAGGTGGCATGGCCGGACGGGTAGGCCGGATGAGTCGGGCTGCCTTCCGGAAAGGCCTGAGGCAGCAGGTAGTTGCCATATTTGCTGAAGACTTCAGCAACTGCCTGCGAGTTGAGCAATTCCTGACTGATCGGGTAGCTGGCGGCGCCCGTCAGAAGATTCTGGACAAGCCCTCCGAAGGCTTCGGGACGAAGCCGGCGATGGACCAGCCATTTCTGGAACCAGGCAGCTTCCAGCGCCGCCCGCGCCGTCCGGGCCACAAAATCCAAAATATGCGGAGCGCCGAAGGTGGCAAAACTGTATTGAGTTGCTGATCGCAGGTAGGGATTGGACGGGCTTAACGCTTCCTGGCCATAACCGAGCAGAATCAAGCAAGCGGCTAGCGAACCCTGGCAAGAGAAATCCTTGTGGACCCACTCGCCGACATCACGGCCGTCGCGAATATAGCGGGGAACGGGGTCGTAGACATCCTGAGACGCCGGGGCGGCTCCATTCTGAATTTTCAGCCACTCCGCATATGAGGTCATATAGTCCACACCGGCCACTGTGGTAAGGTATTGCTGGCTGACCGTTCTAGCCCCGAAGGGAATATCCTGCCAGAGAAACTGGGAGAGATAAGGACCCGCCAGATCTCCGGGCGTATCTCCGCGAAACAGAGTCCCCGGCGTGACCACTCCACCGGCTTTGAGTCCGCGAAAATCCGAAAATCCCGATAAATCAGAAGCCGCCGCGATAGTGAGAGGGTTGGTGTCGTAATCCGTGAAAGGAACATCACGGGTCAGCGCCTGCCAGTAAAGCTCGCCCATTTCACCGGCTATCTCGGCGCTGCTTAAAGCCGGCGCCGGGGCAATACTTAAATGATGGGAATCAGGCCCCACCATTTCATAAGCATATGCAGCCTGGGGATCTTTGAGCTCGGTAACCCCTCCCAAAGGTATTAATTCAAATTCTTCCGGGTCACCAGTCGATAAGGCCCTGATCAAGGCATTATAAGCGTTGAGGTCAACCTCACCGATTTGATTGTGAGGCAAAGATTTGGAGTAACTGGCAATTTTATTAGGATAAAGATTTTCATCACCGTTGCATGGATGGCCCGGGAGAGGAAGGTCCTTTTCAAAAAGCGCCGCTTCCCGGCGCAGTCGATATGCCTCTCGAAGACGCTTCCGGTCACTTTCCGGTCCGATCTCGCACGATACCCCCAGATTTAACAAAGAATAATCTCCCATTTTGGTTCACTCCATTACCATAATATATTATTTGATCCATAATTTATATTATGAAAAAAGACAAAAACTGTGCCCTGGGGGTCTGCCCTGGGGGTCAGGCTCTTAACTTATTAACTTATTATACTTGCTTTATTAATATATTTAAAAACTGCTGTTGCAGAAACATTAATATGGCGGGCAATTTCTTGCATTGAATATCCCTGTTCATATGCAGCTAT
>NZ_MVQM01000139.1:0-18215 GCF_002067195.1 Pelotomaculum sp. PtaB.Bin117
GCCTGGGCGTGCCTGTTTTCCCGCAGCTTTTTACCAAGTACCTGGCGGCCAAAAGCTCGGATTCTTTAAAGACAACCATGACTCTTTATCCGCTTGCCATGATCTTGATCTATATTCCGGTGTTATTCCTCGGCGCGTTCGGAAATATAGTTTTCCCGGGTCTTGAGGGTAAGGCGTCAGATGCAATAATTCCGATGCTTTTAGAAAACTATTACGCACCGTGGATCGGAGCCCTGGTTTTATCGGCTGTAATAGCCGCCATTATGTCGACTATTGCCTCTCAATTAATTACCACCAGCACAATGTTATTAAAAGATCTTTATATTCCATATATAAACAAGAATCTTAGCCCGCAAAGAGAAGTGTTCGTTGGCCGTGTGTTTATCTTCTCTTTGGCCCTTTTGACTTGTTACATCGCCCTTAGTCCGCCGGCGGCAATATTGACTATTGTAACCTGGGCCTTTACCGGATATGCCGTATGCACCCCGGCAATTTTGGCCGCTCTGTACTGGCGGAGGAGTACCGCAGCCGCTATTATTTGCTCGGTGCTGGCGGGCGAGGGAGTATTGGTGCTGTTTATGTTGGGTATAATTCCGGCGTCTGTTCTTGGCAATTGGCAAGCTTGTGTCCCGGCAATTACAATAAGTACGCTAGTATTAATCGTGGTGTCTTATTTAACCAAATCCGGTGAAGAGGAAAGACGTTCGATTGATGAAAAACATGATTTTTTGGATACCATTTTCAAGGCTGAAAACGCATAGGGTACAGTAACTAGCTGAAAGAATGATTAGGTGTTTGAACTATTAAAAGGAGGCTGCCCTTTATGAATGGGAAAGTTACATTTTGGTTTATCATGATGTTCCTGCCTTTTTTACTCTATGTGGATTTTTGGCAGTGGAACACAATTTACCCGATTGTATTTGGCTGGATCCCCTGGCACGTGTTTTACCAAGTACTTCTTAACATTGCGATGGTTGTGATGTTTGCCTGCTTTTGCAAGTATCATTGGCCCAAAAATCACTTTAAAGATTAAATTATTAAATTTCACAGAACTCCTGGTTTAATCCAACGCTCCAAGAACAGGACCGCTCAGGTGGTCCTGTTCTTTTTTAACCGGGCTTGCCAACGCGTAACGAAGATTGCCCGGACGTGACTTTCGTTTTGGGGCGGTGCTTAAACTGTAGAATAAGCGATAAAGAAACCAGGTTTGCGCATTATCCCGGCGTGGAAAAACTGCGGGCCGGGGCCAAGGGCGAGTATACCGGATACTGTTGCTCGGCTCGGTACGGTATTAATGATGCTGAAAAAATTGGTAGACAAGGGGACGGTTCTTTTATCAGATTTACGTATTTGGTGAATAATACACAATTGAATTTCTGTTTGTGAAAACACTGTGCTAATGGCCTCAGAAAACCCGGAAAGGCCGTCTTTACAGGCAATCAGGATATCTTCAACACCCTACTTTTTAGGTCATTACAGACACCGAGCCAGAAACCGGCGCTTTCATGTTCCCCAATCCAGATGCCTAGGATTTCTTTTTGACCGGCCATATTGATGCCTAGTTCAGGACGTCCGCCTGGGTCTTATCTTCTTTGCGCTCCATGTGTTTCCAATTCCCTCCAGGTCCTGGCAACCCGGCACAAGCACTTGATGGTCAAGATAAATCAAATCGCCCTGATAATAAACCTTGCTGCAGTTTCTGTATTCTTTGAATTTAAAGCGTTCTCCTCCCTTTGCCCTCCCGCAGGCAAAGATGTCTGAATACACAAACGCGGAACCACTTTTCAAAAAACATTCCGATACGGATTGAAAACTTGAACCGGCATAAGGAATATTGTCTCTTGTTTTTGTTACATTAATTTCCTCCCGGTATTTATTTAAATGGGCAATGTCTTTGGTCACGGCGTATTTTCTTGCTTCCTCCGTCAAGTAATCAGAAGCGTCCGCCAGGTCGTTGCCCAACTGCTTGAATTCTGTTCTTCTTTTTTCAGCGGTGTGTTCGGCATCAAGGCTGGAATTCATATATAAAATACTTCCTCCCAGCAATACTGCTATAAGAAAAAATATTCCCAGAATCAGGGTGCTAATCGTTGATTGTTTGACGCCTGTCTCTGATCTCACGTTCAATACCCCCAAAAAAAGCAAAGAAGCTGGTTTGCCACTTTGCAAATACAGCTACTTTGCCTTAAATTTTATTTTAAACCACAATAACAGCCTTTGCAATTGCCAAAATAAAGCTCCCTTGATTTTTCTCACCCGCCGGGAATTTGAGGGAAATTACGAAAAAAGACTGTCATTAACAAAATACTTGGTTTAATATTTAATCATCCGGTATTTTTACGGAGGCGGATAATACCGTAACTTAGCGGGAGATGAGCCTCTTGGAAATAATCCAAAAGAATAATCAGCCTGAAATATTGCTGGTGGAAGACACACCCGAACATATTGAAGCAGTTGTGGCGGTGCTGCGCGAAAACAGCTACAGAATAAGAATTGCCAAGAAATGGAGTGCCGCTTTGGAATTATTAAATCAGCATCTGCCGGACTTGATTCTATTGGATATTTACATGCCTGAAATGGACGGCTTTGAATTATGTAAAACTATTAAAAGCAATAGTGCTTTCAGCAGTATTCCCATTATTTTTTTAACTGTCAAAAACGATGAGGACAGTATCCGGAAGGGATTCGAACTAGGCGCGCAGGACTACGTGGTTAAGCCTTTCAATACTTCCGAACTGCTGGCCCGTGTGAAAACACATATCAAACTGAAGCAGCAAACTGAATCGCTTCAAGAAGCCAAGCGCGAATTAGACAGCTTTTGCTATACTATATCCCATAATTTAAAGGTTCCTCTGCTGTCTATTGATAAGCTTATTGAATGCGCCGCTCAATGACAATTTCCAAATATGGCGGCAAGGGTTTAGCATGGTATAATCAAAAAAATAGAACTTGTGAGGTAAAATGCTTAACGAATTTTCAAGAACTGAATTGCTGATAGGGAAAAAGGGGATTGAGAAACTGGCTCAGAGCACGGTTGCCGTTTTCGGCATAGGCGGTGTGGGAACCTATACGGTTGAGGGGCTGGTGCGCGCCGGTGTCGGCAAGTTTGTGCTGGTGGATGACGACTGTATTTGTCTGACCAACATCAACAGGCAGCTTCACGCCACCAGGGAGACGGTAGGCAAGCCCAAGGTCGAGGTGATGCGGGACAGAATCCTCGCGATCAATCCGCGGGCTGAAGTGGCCGCCCGCCGAACGTTCTATATGCCAGGACATGCCCCGGAGCTTGTCAAACCGGAGTACGACTACATCGTTGATTCAATAGATACGGTAACCGCCAAGGTAGACTTGATCGTAAACGCCAAACAGCGGGATATTCCTATAATAAGCTGCATGGGGGCCGGCAACAAACTTGACCCGACCAAATTTGAAATTGCCGATATATATGAGACTTCAGTCTGCCCCCTGGCCAAGGTGATGCGCAAGGAATTGAGAAAAAGGGGCGTGAAAGGGCTGAAAGTCGTTTATTCGAAAGAAGAACCGATCATACCCATGGAAACCGACGGGTCCAGCTGCCGTTTCAACTGTATTTGCCCCAAGGGCACGACCAGAAAATGCACCGTTCGCCGCCAGATCCCGGGCAGTATATCATTTGTGCCTTCAGTCGCGGGTTTATTGATGGCGGGCGAGGTCGTCAAGGACCTGATTAACAGTGACTTTTGAGAGCATAGAACACGGCTCATATTTCTTTTCGGTGGTCATTTTAAATTTAGAAAGTACGATTATTGCTAAACCGGTTTTTTCCCTTAAATCCGCCGCCCCTCCCGTTGTTCTTTTTGCTGCTTCCGCTGCTATAGTATCCTCTCTCTCTTTGACCTGGAATTGCATTTTTATTCTGTCTTACTCTTAGTGGTCTCTCCTCGGTCAATATAACGGGAGTCTGGTCGAATTCTTTGGTTAAGACCTTCAACGCCGCCGCAAGAAGAGTAACCGGGTCATTTTCTTTCAGCAAGCCTTCCGCCAGCCCCTTGTAATTTCCGGTATCCCCGTTTTCCACGGCAAGCAGAAGCTTGTCAACAGCCAGACGCTGTTGCCATTCAACCGCCTCTTTAATCGTTGGTATAGGTTTCCGCGCTATTTTCCCTCCGGTCATATTTTCAATAACTCTTAAGTGCTGAATCTCCCGCGGCGTGACAAAAGTAATCGCTTTGCCTGCTTTTCCGGCACGGCCGGTGCGGCCGATACGGTGAACGTAGCCTTCCGGATCCTGGGGAACATCAAAGTTATATATATGAGTCACATCGCTGATATCCAAACCCCTGGCGGCAACATCCGTGGCTACAAGCACCTCAATAATGCCTTCTTTGAACCTGTGCATGACAAGGTCCCGCTTGGATTGCGCCAGATCCCCGTGGAGCGCTTCGGCTGAATAGCCGCGTTTGAGCAGTGCTTCAGAAAGCTCGTCAACCCTGCGCTTGGTCCGGCCGAAAACAATGGAACGATCCGGCGACTGGATGTCCAGCAAGCGGCAGAAAACATCGAATTTCTGCTTCTCCTCGACTTCAATATAGCTTTGTTCAGTGTTCGGAACAGTAACCTGCCTGCCCTCAATCCTGATCACTGCCGGGTTTCTCATGAACCGCCGGGCCAGAGCCTGGATCGGGCCGGGCATCGTCGCGGAAAAAAGCAAGGTCTGGCGCTCGTCGGGAACTTCCCTGAGAATGGTCTCAATATCCTCGACAAAACCCATATTCAGCATTTCGTCAGCTTCATCCAAAACCACCATCCTGACCTGGTTGAGGCGGACTGTTTTTCTTCTCATGTGGTCCATGAGACGGCCGGGCGTTCCCACGATAATGTGCTGTCTATTCTTAAGCGCCCTGACCTGACGGGTAATATCCTGCCCGCCGTAAACCGGCAGCGTGCGAATACCCTTTACCTGGCCGATCTTGTTTAATTCCTCGGCCACTTGTATGGCCAATTCGCGGGTAGGGGTTATGACAATTCCCTGAATCTGTTCCCGCTCGACATCGAACAACTCAACCATAGGTATACCAAAGGCAGCAGTCTTACCTGTCCCGGTGTGGGCTTGGCCAATCAGATCCTTCCCCGCTAATCCCATGGGAATAGCCCTTTCTTGAATGGGTGTGGCTTCTTCGAAACCCATGTTATTAATAGTCCGGAGCACCGGACCGGTCAATCCAAAATCACTAAATGTCGCCAATCTTTTATCTTCCCCTTTACTAGTGTAATTTAACTGCTAATCACTTTCATATTTAACTATAGTTAACTATAGCATACCCATTTAATTTTCTTTCTTATCCCACTGTAACGCTGTCTTACCACGAGGGCCATCTTTTCCATCAACATCATATAAAGAGCAAAGGGATTATCGCTATTCAAAGCAATAACCCCTTCAATGTCATAGCTTTTGGCGGAGAAAGAAAATTAAAACATCAATCATAATCTTTATTCTACACCATTTCCAGTTTTTGTGCAATATTTATTTAATTCTTAACCTCTTATATTTTTCGTTATCACAACCAGTTCCGCTGCGAGGATATAATCCCGCAGTATAATCCTGGTATCAGATATCATCTTAACATGTATTTACTTTTATATCCGCAAGTGATATCATATAAATATCAAAATAATAATAGACAGGAGAATGAATGATTATGAAAGAAAAGAATGCCTGGGTTTTCAATGGTTTTCTGGCGCTCCTTCTGCTGTTGGTCTGGTCGGGACTGGCAGCCTATATTCTGGTGGAACGGAATCCCATCGCGGGGGTGCTCATGCTTATAGCAGCCGCGTTAATTTTTAGCGGAATAGTTATAGTGCAACCCAATCAGGCGCGAGTTGTCACCTTTTTTGGCCGCTATATGGGAAGTGTGCGGGAAAGCGGCATCTGGCTGACCATACCGTTGACATCACGCAAAACGATCTCATTGCGGGTGCGTAACTTTAACAGTAATACATTAAAAGTCAACGATGTCGAAGGAAACCCCGTTGAAATCGCGGCTGTTGTTGTTTTTAAAGTAGTGGATTCCGCGAAAGCAGTGTTTGACGTCGATAAATATGAGGAATTTGTTGAAATACAAAGTGAAACGGCGTTGCGGCATGTCGCCACCAAGTATCCATATGACTGCTTTGAAGAAAAAGGATATTCCCTGCGCAGCAATGCTGAAGAAGTGGCTGATGAACTGAGCAAGGAACTTCAAACACGTCTTGCCGTGGCAGGGGTCGAAGTCATGGAAGCCCGCCTGACTCACTTAGCGTACGCTACTGAAATCGCCAGCGCCATGTTGCAGCGCCAGCAGGCGTCAGCGATAGTGGCAGCCAGGCAAAAAATCGTCGAGGGGGCGGTCGGCATGGCGCAAATGGCTATCAATCAGCTCCAGCGGGATAATATTGTGGAACTTGACGAAGAACGCAAAGTGGCTATGATCAACAATTTGATGGTGGCAATCGTTTCAGACCGGGCGGCCCAGCCGGTTATCAATACTGGCAGCCTATATTAAATCGGGTGGCCTCTCATGTCTGATAAAAAAAAATTTTTACTTCGTATCGACCCCAAATTATACGAGGCTTTAGAAAGATGGGCGGCCGACGAATTTCGCAGCGTAAACGCGCACGTTGAATATTTATTGAGTGAAGCGGCACGGAAGGCAAAGCGCGTGTCCGCGAAGTCTCCCGCCAATCCGATACAACAAAGTAATGATTAAAAATTACCTCTAACCTTTTGCAGCAATTCCTTGCGATTCGACGTGCCGGATTTCCGTAAATCAGCTCATAAACTTTTTTTTCACTATTAGTAAGACTATACCAAAAGCTGGCATTTCCCGGATCAATTTCTCGTCATCAGTTTCTGCAACCGGTATCGTTACAGGTTTTTTCATCAAGATTATTAGGCAAATCGGCTTTAACCTGTTCATACTGGTGTAATGGCCGGAGGTACCAGATTATTAACGGGTTAATCATAAACAAAAGACAGGCGCCCAGCACCGCTGTAGCGGGGCTTAACAAAGGACCGGGCAGCAATTGCGTATCCAACGCTATCCCGGGCGCTGTGATAAAAAACAAAGACAGGCCGAGCCCGAGTCCGAAAACCCGGGTATTCAGTATTTTAGACAAATCGCGCAAGGTAAGCCAGTAATAGAGATCTGTTGCGCAAAGTCCGGCAATTATCAACAGCAGAGTAATAATAATTTCTACCGGACGGTCGAGACTGATTATAGCGATTGTCAGACCAAGACCTAATAAACTTAACGCTACAGGTCCCAGCCATAAATACGAGAATTTTCGGGCATAAACCGCAAGCGCGAGATAGATTGCCGCATAAAGAAAAGAGTCTATTCCTATAACTGCCGGCCATTGGGAATAAAAAAGGGGCACTATCGCCCTGAACCAGAATCCTCCGGAAAAGTAAGCGGCCAATGAAAAAGCAATGATGCTGACAATAGTACTGGTTTTAATTTTTTTGTTTCCCGCTTCTTTTTTAGTCAGGTTGCATGCAAAATGTCTATTGCCGATATAGAGCGCGCCGAGAAGCGGAGCCAGTCCGGTAAGAGAAGCGGCGATCTTTACAAAAGGATAGGATAAAAAATGGGTAAAGCAGGTCAAACCCAGCAATACATTCGCTGTGGTCATGGCCAGACCAATCGTTATCACAGGAGATTTTTCATTCAAGAAAACCGGTATCCAGGACAGGACAAGATAAGCTGAAATAAGACCAAGTATGACGCTGATGACATTTGGATTATTTAAAGGAATAAAGGTCCATATACATGTTAGAATGAAAATTACCGCGCCGGAAGATACCACTAATCTTTTATCATTCAACACGACCGGAGGCAAAAAGGAAAAAATAATCATACCCAGGCCATGACTAAAAGTAAAAAAATGTCCCAGTATATACGCCTGCGGCCCGAATATCTCCTCCAACAACGGACCGTGCATGGGATATGAGAGAATCCAAGTAAAAATAAAAGCAAGCGCTAGGGCGTTCAACACCGAATCTTGCGGCACCAACTTAATCTTTTGAGGAAGAATCATAGTTCAGTCTTTCATGTAAATTAATCTTTAGCAAAATATATCATATTTTGTCGAACAAAAACACCTGATCGGGTGTATTTTTTTATGTTTTCCACGTGGGGTAGGTTATCGGCGTATATCTTTTTGCCATTGATTATTAAATCATTTTAAACAGATACCGATGGTCAGAAATCCAATGCTTCATAGGCTGAGCGTATTTCGCGCATGATATATATTGTATCTATACATCCATAAAAATTGAGGTGATTGATGTGCTGGCCAGGGATATTATGAACAAAAATGTTATTACCGTACAAGAAGATGCCGCCATTGAAGAAGTGGCCGGAATACTAACGGAAAACAACATCTCCGGGGCACCGATTTTAAATAAGGAAGGGAATTTAGTGGGCATTGTTACCGAAGAAGACCTGCTGCACAAGGAAACAAACCCCAGAACACCAGGTTTTCTGAATATACTGGGTGCTTTTATTTACATTAACGGGCTGGAAAGATACCGGGAGGATTTTAAAAAATTAGCCGCCCAAAGAGCGTCGGAAATAATGACTACTGATGTAATCACTGTCGGCGGTGATATAGAAATTGAACGGGTGGCTGCTTTAATGGTAGATAATGACATAAATAGAGTACCGGTGGTTGAAAACAACTCTGTCATTGGCATTATCAGCCGCGCTGACATAATTAAAACCCTGGCTCAACGGGTTTAAGCCAGACCTTTTTGCCGCTGATGCATACCCAAAGGTTACTTGTCTATAAATCAAGAAAAGCATGATTACCTTTAAATAATTACCTTATAAATAAAGTGGGCGGTTTTATGATCACCGCTCACTTTTTTACCGGCTCCACCTTCTAGCTGGACATACTCCTTAAAGCATCCACTTTCTTGATTTTCATGGAATCCCTGTGAAACTCTATTACTCCTTCATCCCTCAACCTGGACATCTCGCGTGACAGAGACGGGCGGGAAACGTTCAGGAAGTCAGCAAGCTCGTTCCTTTTCAGAGGCATCATGAACATGGTACTGCCCGTCCTTTTATACTGTTCCAGCAGAAAAGTGCTGATCTTCTCCCTCAGGCTCTTGATCGCCAGGTATTCTACCTTCTGGTGAAGCATAAGCGCCTTGCCCGATACAATTTCCAGCATGTTCGTGATCAGCTGCCTATGGCTCATGCAGGAATTTTCACAGTTGCCGACTATCTTTCCAGCCGGCAGGAACATTACTGTGCAGGCTGTCCTGGCCGCTACCGTTACCGGCCAGACGCCGTCTCCCGAAAACGCGGCCATCTCGCCGAACATCTCCCCGGGGCCGTTTACCGCTATAATGACCCGGCTACCGGCCGCGTTTTCCTTGGCAACCACTACCTCGCCGGAAAGGACTACCCCCAGACCGGTAAATCTTTCACCGGCAACGGCCACCCACTCATTTTTTCCGTAGCTGTTCACATTCGGCTTCAGGCATTCAAACACGATATTCAATTCATCCGGGCTTATCCTCCTAAATAATTCGCACTTAGATAAAGCTTTCATCCATTTCATATACATTTTTACTCACCCTTGTTTTTGGTAACCATGGCTACCGATTTAACGTTGCCAATATAATAAAATAACTTTACAAAAGCCGCAAGAAAAATATTTAAAGGGGGTCTCTTCAGGTGAAAAGAAAAATTGTCAAGATAGACGAAGAAAAATGCACCGGCTGCGGGCTTTGCGTCGATGCCTGTGGCGAGGGCGCCCTGCAGCTTGTCAATGGAAAAGCAAAGCTTGTGTCGGAAAGCTATTGCGACGGCCTGGGAGCCTGTCTTCCGGAATGTCCGGCCGACGCGATAACCTTGGAAGAGCGCGACGCAGCTGCGTTTGACGAAGAAGCTGTAAAAAAACACACGGCCGATAGACAAATTCCTATACCTGAAAACCTTGCCTGCGGGTGCCCCGGTACTCTGGCAAGGATAATCGAGCAGAATGGGAACCCGGCGCCTGTTATCCCCGCTGCAGGAAATCCCGCGCCGGCAACATCACAACTTCGCCAGTGGCCTTGCCAGATTAAGCTGGTGCCGGTGAACGCTCCCTACTTCGACAATGCCGGCCTGCTGGTAGCCGCCGATTGCACAGCTTACGCCTATGCCGGCATTCATAATGATTTCATGCACAATAAAATTACCATTATCGGCTGTCCGAAGTTGGATGATATCGATTACACCGAAAAACTGACAGGAATATTGAAGGCGCATGAATTAAAAAGCGTCACCGTGCTCCGCATGGAGGTACCCTGCTGCGGCGGCATCGCCAACGCGGTGAAACAGGCGCTCATAAACAGCGGTAAAATGATTCCGTGGCGTATTGTCACTATCACCACCGACGGAAAAATTGCGGAAGAATAGGTTCATTACTTCAAAAATAAACCAAGGAGGTAACACATGATGTTTTGTTTTCAATGCGAGCAAACGGCAGGCGGCAAAGGTTGCACCAAAGTGGGTGTGTGCGGCAAGCAGCCGGATCTCGCCGACAAGCAGGACGAATTAACCTGTGCCATGGTCGGACTAGCCCGCGCCGCGCAAGGCCGGACACCGGACCAGAACACGGACGCGCTGGTCATGCAAGGGCTTTTCGCGACACTCACCAACGTCAACTTTGACGGCAGCCGCATCGACGAGCTCAAAAACCTTATTCAAGCTGAAAAAGCAAAGCTGGGCGGGGTGGCAGACCCGGCCTTCGACACTCTCTGGGCAGGTGATCCAGACATGGTGTCCCTTCGCTCCACCCTTCTTTTCGGGTTGCGCGGCATGGCGGCTTACGCGTGGCACGCCTGTGTACTGGGCAAAAAAGACGATGCAGTAACATCATGGCTATACAAAGGGATGCGCGCCATCGGCGAGGAACATTCAGTCGAGGAGTGGCTGGGCTTGCTGATGGAGTTCGGCCAGGTCAATCTCAAGTGCATGGCCCTGCTTGATGAGGCCAACACCTCAACTTATGGGCATCCCGTGCCCGTCAAGGTCTCCACCACGGTTGAAAAAGGGCCGTTCATTATGATCACCGGCCACGACTTGCATGACTTGAAGCAGCTTCTTGAGCAAACAGAGGGCAAGGGCATAAACATTTATACCAACGGCGAAATGCTGCCCGCCCACGGCTATCCCGAACTGAAGAAATACCCGCATCTCAAGGGCAACTTCGGGACCGCCTGGCATAACCAAAAGAAGGAATTTGACGGCATACCGGCCCCTGTTCTTTATACAACCAACTGTCTGATGCCGCCTCTGCCTTCTTATTCCGACAGAATCTTCACCACCGATGCCGTCGGCTACCCGGGCATTAAACATATAAAGGGAGACAACGGCAGGAAAGATTTCACTCCGTTAATCAGCAAGGCCCTTGAACTGGGCGGCTGGGCGGAAGACAAGAAGCTCACCGGCATCAACGGCGGTTCGGAAGTGATGACCGGGTTTGCCCGCAACACTGTGCTCGGCGTTGCCGATAAAGTCATTGAAGCAGTCAAAGCCGGCGCGATCAAGCATTTCTTCCTGGTCGGCGGCTGTGACGGCGCCAGGGCGGGCAGAAACTACTATACCGATTTTGTCAGAAAGGCCCCTCCGGACACCGTCATCTTGACTCTGGCCTGCGGCAAGTTCCGCTTCAATGATCTGGACATCGGTGAAATCGGCGGCCTGCCGCGCATTATGGACATGGGCCAGTGCAACGACGCATATTCCGCCATCCAGGTGGCTGTCGCCCTGGCCGGCGCGTTCAACTGCGGGGTTAATGAGCTGCCCCTGACCCTCGTTCTCTCGTGGTACGAACAGAAAGCCGTGAGCATTCTGCTGACGCTCCTGTCGCTGGATATTAAAAACATCTACCTTGGTCCCACACTGCCCGCGTTTATCTCCCCGAACGTGCTGAACGTTCTGGCAGAAAAATTCAACATCAAGCCGATCAGCACGCCGGCAGCGGATTTAGAAGCGATTCTTGGATAAAGAAAAGTGGGGTCAGGCTTTACTTTGTGAGATTATTATTTAAGAAAGTAAAGCCTGACTCATTGTTATTCCGGAGAGTCAAAGAGTCAAGGGGAAAGAGTCAAGAGAGTCAAGGGGTCAGCCCTTGACATTGGACAAGCACATAAATTACTTTTTATAAGTAAGTTCTTTTTTACTGTCTCGTACGTTTAATGCCAAATTACTATAACAAGGTTATCGCTCCGATAAAGTTCAAATGCTGTTTAAAAACAAGAACGGTTTCTGATAAACCCAGCCTATGGGGAAGTCCACCTCCGACAATGACAGCTTTTACGGATAGTTCCTTCGTACCGGGGAATATTTTGCGCGTCGCAAGAATTTCAATTTTAGGATTTACCTTTCTGGCCTTGGTCAATATTTTATTTGTCCTGGTAGCAATGCCTGAAGCATACTCTAAAATATTCATGGATGCTCGCCAGGACATATGCAGGTTCTCTGCGTCACCTTCGGCTTCAATAATGCTGGTTTGCGGTTGCACCTTGGTTCCTGAAGATAGATGTTTCAAAGTGTTAATGTTTTATATTGTATCCGCCGCCGGACTTGAAAACCAAAGCGGTCGACATCAGTGTCTCGTACATGGAATGCAGCGAATCTTCTACAGCCAGGACAAAGCAGGCAGAAGGCTGCCATGGCCGGTCGGGTTTACCCTTGTTAGCCCAAATGGGAGTCGATGGAATAAATAAAGGCTCACCTATTTCTCACCTAATTTATAGAAGCGAGTTTCTCCCCCCAGTGTTTTGGGTTTTCTTTTTCAGCGCCTGCCGCCACTCGGGCAAGGCGAAAAACTGCTTCCTCGAATGTTTCTATAATGTTGCCTGAATCATCTCTTAACGCATAACGAGCGTTAAAAACATTTTGACCTGCATCAGTAAGTTTATTCATAATTAGCCGCCTTCATGGTTTAGTATGGATTTCTAAAAATTTAGTTTAATTCTTATAGCAAAATGTCTTTTAGCATGTTTTATCTTTTAGAATCATCTTGCAATCAATGATTATGGCAAGTGGTTTTTCTTTTATTAAATCTCTTTGGCTAATTTATATGATTAAATAGTCAGGGTCAGTATTAACCTAATAACAGCAGGTAAATTCTTTCAAATGTTAACACAGGGTGTGGCTCACTTTGGGCTGTAAACATTTTAGGAACCTGTTAACACTCTTCAAAAGCCAGATCAATCAGTGATATTACAACAAGCTTAACAGCACAGGTAAAAAATTAGCTAGATAAACCAGCTTAATAGACCTAGCTCTTACCTAGAGTCCTTGAACATACCTTAGCTCAAACCCTGTTTTAATTTATTATTTAGTTAGTGTGATTGAGTTTGTAGGGCAATTTTCCTCGCAAGTCATGCATCCCAGACAAGCTTCTGGGTGAACAACTTTGGCAATATCGCTTATTTCAAATACCTTTGGATCCGCAGGGCACTCATCATAACATATGGCACAAGCCACGCATGTTTCACTATCTACTATTGGTTTCATTTAACTAACCTCCTCCAGGTAATTATGAAATAATGTTATATAGAACAATTCCAAAGATAGTTTAGCTAACAAATTTCGTTTTTTATGCATCTAATTGTTTGTATGCTTCAATCATAATGGCACATTCTAAACGCTTTTTTGCATTGTACAAAACAATTCCTCAGGCTTCATAATATCTCCGCTTGCATAATAAGAATTTGCATGACAACTACCTGAACAGTAAAGTTTTGCCCAACAATCACGGCAATGGATACTTCCACAGTTACCATCTATAGCAATATTAATTCCACCCATTGTGTAAATGCATCTCCAAATTGAATCATCTTTCAAAAACAATTTCATCCCCAACTGAAAAGATATGGCAACGTTCTTTAAGAAAACGCTTCATTTCACAGATAGCTATCATTCCGGTGCAATGCAGCGGAATGATAGTTTCAACCCTATAATTCAAAAAACTCTGGATTGTTAATTCAATTCTGATATCTGGAACACTCTCCATGTGCATTCCACCAATTAAACCGGCTATTTTTTCACCCGGGAATAACTTTTGCGCATACCTAAGACAGTTTACCACTCCTACGTGGCTACATCCCACAAAAATATAAATCCCCTTGTTTCCTTTCAAAACAAGGATTTGTTCATCAATAAAAAGATCACGAGAAATCTCGTCATTTTCATTGCGCACAAAAAAATAATGGGGAACATCCTCAAAGGCAACACCTCTTGGGATCATTGGCGATACTACAGCCACGCTATTTATTTGTTTCGTTTTTACCGTTGAATTAATTCTTCCGCTAAGTTTTTTCCAAACATCTCTGCTCCATGGAACACCAATACTTCTATTCTGGGTTTTTCCATCACTCATGTAAAATCTTTCATTGAACGCCTTAGGATGCATATATATTGGTGCTAATGTGTTGAGTCTGCAAAAATACGGCACGCCACCCGTATGATCATAATGACCATGACTAATAACCAGAGCATTTACTTTTGAAAGATCTACACCAGATGTTTCGGCGTTCCAGGAAAAAACATCCGTTTGGCCTGTATCGAAAAGAATATTCCCGTCATCCGTTTCTATCCACACGGATAGTCCGTGTTCCGCAAGAAATCCTCTTCTTTTTGAATAATTGTCGCATAAGATATGGAACTTTATCATAACTCTTTTTATTCCCGGGTTTTTATCTTTACTTCAAGTGAATATTTGTGTTGTTGTATTCAATCAACTACTGGCTCTCGTCATCTTCGTCCGGCGGGTGAGTGATGAAATACTCACGCTCAAGAAGTTCGTGATACTCCTCTGGTATAGGTACTGTAAGCTTCGATGCGATTTCATCACGGGCAATCAGTCTGCAGACTAAATCATAACTGCCGTCAGGATTCTTGCGCGGCCGCCACCGTTTAAGCATGGTCCCTTCACGCTCCATGTGGTCTTTGACTACATTATTACACCAAGTGAAAAAGCTTTCCTGCAGGTCGTTAAGGAACTCTTCCATTATTTGATCCTCCGCGCAGTTCTTTTTAACACATTATCAATATTTCCTAGCAATTAATTATTTAATATGGATAATTTTTGTTGCCAATTATTCAAAACGATTAGTTATTAAAACTAAGGTATTCTTATTTCTTATGACAAGTTTATCTGTGAAGTAATAGATGGCTATTATAGACGTGTTCCTATTGAGTCATATTCTCAGGGATAAAATTGGCAAAAAGGTTACTATTATATTCCTCAATCTTACCTTGATCACAGAGCTTTGAAAAACTGGGGTCTACAGGCAAGCCGCCAATATAGGGTATCTGAAACTTTTGAGCAATTTCTTCACCCCGGCTAGGTCCAAACAACTCAAAATGTTCGTTGCAATGCGGGCAAACGGCGCCACTCATATTTTCAACCAGTCCAATTATGGGTATATTCATCATTTGGGCCATCCTTATTGCCTTGCTCACAATCATAACCGCAAGATCTTGTGGTGAAGATACAACAATCAGCCCGTTTAATGGCAGGGATTGCATCACAGTCAAAGGTACGTCACCAGTGCCGGGCGGCAAGTCAACAAAAAGATAATCAAGGTCACCCCAGGCCACATCTGTCCAAAACTGTTTGACTGTACCGGAAATTACTGGACCGCGCCAAATAACCGGGTCATCTTCATTGGCGGTCAATAAGTTTAGTGACATAACTCTTATCCCATTTTTGCTTATTGAGGGGAATAACGCGGAGCCGTTGCTTTTCACCCCACTCTTTATGCCAAACATCTTTGGCAGGCTCGGGCCGGTGATATCCGCGTCCAGTACTCCCACCGAACAGCCTTTTTTTCTATATTCACAAGCAAGTATAGATGTTATCGAAGATTTCCCCACACCGCCTTTTCCACTCATGACAGCGATAACGTTCCTGATATTGCTAAATTCGTTTCCGGTCAATTTCTCAATACCGGCATTGCCTTCATGACCACATCCGCCGCTTTTTTCATTGTCACATGCAGAATCTGAATTTTGTTGCATTGTTTTAATTCCTCCTTAGTTTTTTAATGATCGCAGGCATTATCCCCTGTTTCTAGATTGCCGGCCAAAAACAGCCTGACGATATCTTCCGGACTACCTGAGGCCGAATTAGCGCCAATTACTACATTTACGCCATTCTGGTTGAACAATTCCTGTGCCCGCGGCCCCATACCACCGGCAATGATAATCTTAGCTCCTTTTTCACCCAGTAATCTTGGGTACAAACCAGGCTCATGCGGAGGAGGTGTAAATGATTCTTTTTTCAGGATTTCTTTAGTTTCAGGGTTGACGTCAAAAAAATCAAATCTTTCACAATGTCCAAAATGCATACATAACTGGTCTCCTGCGATAGGTAGTGCAATTTTCATTTTTTTGCTTCCTTTCACTGTTTTATTTTAGTTTAACTTTATTCCTGGCTTTTTACCGGCTAAAAGGGGTTAATGAAGCCTTCATTTAACTTATCTTTAATATTGCTAATTTCTTAGAAACACCCCAGTTCACAAGCTATGATTTTTATTTTTAATTTATTGGCAACCTCGCGGATAAGATTAGGTGGCACTTTTAGCTCTTCCGCCAATTTCCTGGCTTCAGGCCAGCTTATTTTCTTTTCTGCCGAAGCTTTTTCAACCGCTTCTAAAATTGCTCGGGGATGATTATTGCGCTCTTGCCACTGGTAAAGTGCCTGTCTCTCCCTTGCCGCTTGCCACGGCGACTGTCATGTCTACTGTCATTAAATTCCCCCTAAAGGGTGTCCTACTCTTTATTTTCTAATTCTTTTATGCGTTTTTTAGCCTGTTCAAGGGTACTTTCCAGGTAGCCAACTTCTTCTTTAAGGAGGTTTAACTCATTCTCATTGCTACCCGGAGTTGTAAAATGCTTTGTCATTAAGGAATGGGCAAAGTATCCGCCAAGTCCAACAAGCATTCCAGCGGTAAAGTCAGAGCACAGCCAGCCGCGCCTGCCACCACGGCCAAGCCTTTGAGCTAAACCATTACCAGGCAGAATATTACTTATACAAAATCCGCGTCCACGTCCTGTCATTATACCCATACCCAATGGACCGGTCCCATCAAATCCCGGCATAAATACATTACCTCCCTGCCTTAGTTTTTGTAAATCTAACAGCAGCCCCTACCTTGACCACCACGCCCCTGGCCTTGCCTGGCTCACCGGCCACCACCACGGCCACAGCATCCGTTGCCCTGCCCCTGACTCTGTCCGGCACCAGTACCAGTACCACACGGGCCTAAGCGCCTGCCTGCTTCCGGACCCCGGCCCAGCGGCCCGATTCCATCTCCTCTTGGCATTTTATACACCTCCCATAATTTAATAAAACTAGCCATGTGCATGACTCAGATCCGTTGATATAGCTGGATTTGATGCACACTAAATTTGCTTATCACTCAATATATGATAGGATTTCCTCCCATAAATGTCGAATTAAGTATTTGCCACAATCCAAAACCAACAAAAACAGGAGGAACCCCTATGCATCAACAATTAATAATGAACATCATTGACTTCTTTACTCCTCAATCCAAAGTCGTTTTCTATACCAAAATCTTTGATTCTCTTGACCTCTCAAGCTTTCCTGATAAAGTCAATTCAAGTATTTCTGGGCCAGATGGCTTTTCTCGTCGTGCTCTCTTCAGAGCTTTTATAGTCATGAAGTGTGAGAAGTTTTCTGAAATAACTCAGATCCAGGAATATCTCTTCAATAACCAAATTATCGCTCACACTTGCGGCTTTGATATTACCAAGAAGTTACCTTCTTACTGGACTTACAGGCGTTTTATCAAAAATACTGCCCACAAATGGTTGACTGCCGTTATGAAGTCTCAAGTTAAAACTCTTGTTTCCCTTGGTTTTATTGATGGCAGCTTTGTTTCTCTTGATTCCACTTCTATTGAGGCCAATACTTCAAAGAATAATTCAAAGTCTTTTGATAAAACACGTTTTGATAAGTCTATTCAGCCAAAGTCTGATAAGGATTGTAAACTCGGTGTCAGGACTGCAAGTAATGCTTATAACGAGAAAAAATACGAGTTTTACTGGGGTTACAAGAACCATATCCTTGTGGATGCCATCTCCGGTTTACCTATCGCTGAAATTACTACTACTGCCAACGTTACCGATGGTGAAATTGCCATTCCTCTACTCAGGGAT
>NZ_MVQM01000140.1:0-11844 GCF_002067195.1 Pelotomaculum sp. PtaB.Bin117
ATATATGTTTTTTGCTTTAAGGTATAACAATAGGGAAGCGATATCCCCGGGGTTGAGCAAAAACCTGAAAAACGCCATCGCCTCACGGACCAACTTATCTGCGAGAAACTCGTCCCGTCCCACGACCACATACTGGATACCCTCTTTTAAAAAGCACTGCTCCAGAATTTCCGCCTGGCGATTGGTGCGGTATAATACGACAATATCGGAAAATCCTCTTGGTTGGTTTGCCGCAGGCCTTTTTCTGCGGGGTGCCGACAGTGTCTGTGTGTCAAGCATATCGATACCGCCAACCATACGGTTTATCTCCTTTGCCACAAACAGTGCCTCCGAAAATTCATCCTTGGTTTCTATGAGACGTACCTTTGCCCCGCTTTCCCTTTTTGCGTCGAGGGAACAGGCGCGCCCCCCCGCGGCTTTCTTTGAGATTACCGATTCGGCACTAATGATTATCTCGGGTGTTGAGCGGTAATTCCAAGTCAGCCGGACTTGCCGGAGGTCGGGGAAATCTGCTTTAAACCTTTCAAAATAACGGAAATCCGAGCCCCTGAAACCATAAATGGACTGGTCGGGGTCACCTATAATAAAAATACTCCCGCTTTTCTCACCCCATTTTTTGATCAAGCGGTATTGAATCCCGTTTATATCCTGGAACTCATCCACCAGCAGGTATGAGAAAGAGTTTGCCAGGCTCCTCTCTGATATACTTTCTGTGTTTGCAGACTCAAACCGCTTGAGCACTTCAAGCAGAATATCGTCATAGTCCATTACACCGTAACGTTCAAGCTGTGCGCAATATAAAGCGTATACCTCTGCCGGAACATCCGTTTTTTGCTGATCTCCTGCCGGCGCAACACCGCTTTTAATCAGCGATATTCTTCTCATGACATCCCTTGGAGAAATTTTCAACTGCATGTCCTTTAATATTTCTTCGATTATTGAAACGGCATTATATTCATCAATAATAGTTTTGTTATTCTTGCCTCTCCACTTGGACAAAATTTGCAGGCATATGGAGTGAAATGTTCCTATTGTCATTGCACCTGCCGTCCGCTTGTTCCCGAAATGCTTCTCCAGACGGACGCGCATCTCGTTTGCCGCCTTGTTGGTAAAAGTAACGGCGGTTACCTGCGAGGGATCTATACCGCATTTCTCAACAAGGTAGGCGATACGGCATACCAGTGTTTTGGTTTTTCCGGTTCCAGGACCGGCGATTACCGCGATTGCCGGGCTGGCGGATGAAACGGCTTCCCACTGCTCTCGGTTCAACCCGTAGGGAAAGCCTGAAGGAACGGTTTTAATAGTGTCCCCGCCGTTATCAGGCGGATAGGTATCTGCTAAAACCGGTGCCGGTTCCGCTTCATTTGCCGAAACCTTTATGTCCTCAATAGTTTTGGGTATATCGTTAAAAAAGCACAACTGGCCGGAAAGCATGTCTATCTCGCTTTTATCCATTATTTTGATTCTGCCGTATTCCCCGTCAAATCCGGGTTGTATCTCAACCTTGCCGCACCTCAGCCTGCGGATGCCTTCAGCTATGCATGGCCCTGCCGCCAGCTCAATATCGTTCAGCGGCGCCTCACGCAGTATAAACAACTCCGGTCCGAGGTTCCGAATAAGGTCATCGTACTTTTTCTTTACCTTCATACTGGCAGCGGTATAACCTATTGAGGCGGCTACCACCTCATGAAGCGGAACAAGGCTTTCAAAATGCTTTGCCGCCGGTGGTACGAACCCTTCTTCCCTGTCTGCAAGGGCTTCAACCCGGTGCAGCACTCCGACTGTGATCCTGCCGCCGCATACAGGGCATACGCCTCCCGCTGCTTTTGTATCCGCAGGCTTCCAGCACACCTTGCATGCCCTGTGCCCGTCATAGTGGTATTTGCCTTCCTCCGGGAAAAACTCCATCGTGCCGTGAAATTTCTTTGTGCTGCGGCTTTTTAAAGCATCCAACACGCCCTGATAAGAAAGCACGGTATCAAAGATATTTGCTTCTCTGCCCAGATTGGCCGGGGAATGCGCATCCGAGTTGGAAACCAGCGTGAAGTCATCCAGCGCGGAAAGGCGCCAGTTCATGGGCGGGTCCGAGGAAAGGCCCGTTTCCAGCGCATAGATATAGCCTGCGAGGTCCCCGAAACACTCCATAATGTCGTCAAAGCCGGAATAGGCGCCGTACAGTGAGAAATGCGGGGTCCATATGTGAGCAGGTATAAATATGGCCTCCGGGCACATATCAAGCACTATTTCCAGCAGATCCCTGCTGTCAAGGCCCAATATCGGCCTGCCGTCAGAATGCAAATTGCCTATGGCCTCAAGCCGGTGTGATATTGATTCGGCATGTTCCAGGCCGGGTAGTATGATCAGGTTGTGAACCTTTCTTACTCTTCCGTTTTTTTTGTATATTGAGCTGATCTCGCCGGAAACAATGAATTGAGGTTTAAAATCTGCTCCCGCGACTTTATCCTCTTTGCGGAAATCATTCTTAAGGGTATAAAGGCCTTCTCCCGAGGGGACAAGCTTCTCCTTTAATTCCTCACGCCAGGCCGGATGAGTGAAATCACCCGTGCCAATAACGCCGATCCCTTTACGCCGCGCCCAAAATTCAAGCACTTCAGGTACGCAATCCCTGCTTGTAGCTCTTGAGTATTTTGAATGTATATGAAAATCAGTTATAAACATTTAATTACACCTGCTTTTTATAATTTATAAAAAGCTTTATTTCCATTTTTATCATGTAATAACAAGTAATACCACAGTTTTTATTACATTTATCCAGATTTACCCTCTTTATTTTGCCACTTTTTTGCATAGACATCAACCCTGTCTCTTAACAATGACATAAACAGATACGTAATACTCCAGTTGCCCATTGCCTGAATCGGGTTGCTCCGATCTGCAACTAGATATTACAGTATCTTGTATTATAAATATAGTTCGTGCTATTCTATATCAGACATACCTTCAGGAATCCCAGGAAGGCCCCCCGCGAAAATCATTCAGGCTGCTGTTGCCAGGAACGATAGGAGAAGACAATTACTGTTTATGCGGTACTAGCGGTTGTTGTATTAGTTGTTATTTTCACCGATCGTATGTGGCGGAAAAAAGGCACTTGATTAAGCATGAAGCGGTGAAACCTCACTTCATACGCTCAAGATGGCCGTCGACGATCAACTCCGGATTCATGCTAATCTATTTCTATTTTTTTAAGAACCTCATATATGTTAAGATCGCCTAGAACATGCCCATCCTTATCTACCACTGCTGCCTCCTCAACATTTTTATCCAGCATTAATTGGAAAGCCTCTTCTAAAGACTGATCTATGTCAACAACAATGGCAGGCCCCATAATATTTTCTGCAACTAAATCGGGAGAAATATATTGAAAAAGTGTATTTACAGAATATGGTTTATTTCCGGTCAATGCTTTTTTTATAGCTACATAATTCATAATTTTTCTTAGAGTTATCCTCCCGACAATTTGTTTATAATCATCTATAACATAAGCACATCGACAAATGGGCACCTTCTGCATTATAAACTTTTTATGAATAGATTTTATTTTCTCATTTTTATGCACAAGAATAGGTTCCACCATAAAATTCTTGAAAACATCGGAAATTGTAATCATTATTATTAACAACCCCCAATCCAAATGAAAAAAGTAGTTGTCAGCAGCAAAAAACCGGTCAACCACTTTTTTATACTTAAGTATATTTACTGCACAAAAGATAAATCCCTCCATTTTTCTTTAAATATACATAATAACAGTTCTTTATTCTGACCATTGAAATCATTGTTTATTGAACTCATCGTCACCAAAAACCTAATTATTGTTCCCTATCGTTTACATTCGTGTTATAATTTTTTTAACAGCAAAAAAAAGAGGTGTATTACTTTAATGAGTATGTTGGGAAAATATATTGCTGACCAGAGAACGACAAAAAATCTTTCTATGCGAAAACTGGCTAATCTTGCCAAAATAAGCCATACTGAAATACACCGCCTGGAAGCCGGCGAAAGAAAAAACCCCTCGCCCTTTGTCCTGAAATCTATTGCCCATGCCCTAGATTTAAATTTCGAGGATATTATGGAGGCGGCAGGATATACAGATAATTTTTTATCTGCTTCAGTTTCACCGGTAAGTTTACCTGGAATTGAAGAGCTGGATGAAAAAGAACTGGAAGAGGTGAGAGACTTCATAGATTTTTTACGTAGCAAAAAGAGGTTAAAAAATATAACTTGAAAGGAAGTTGCATTTGAATATACTTTTTGAGAAATTCAAAGAAGTAATATTTTCCGTCCTGCCCATCACAGTTATTGTTTTGGTATTACATTTTACCCTTACTAATCTGGAAACACCCCAATTAATCAGATTTCTTTTCGGCGCTTTGCTCATAATTATCGGACTATCTATTTTTTTAGTTGGAGTAGACAAAGGAATCACTCCCATTGGCAATCTAATGGGAGCAACTCTCACGAAAACCAATAAAATATGGATCGTAGGCGTTGCCGGGCTCATTCTTGGTTTTTTTATTTCCATTGCCGAACCTGATTTGCATATCCTGGCGGGGCAAGTGGATTTTGTTACAGGCGGTGTGATACCAAAGTTTACCATTGTTGTCATTGTATCTGTCGGTATAGCAGCACTCCTCACCCTGGGTTTAATAAGAATAGTTTATAATATACCTTTATATAAACTTCTAAGCATACTATATTTAATTGTTTTTGTTTTAGCTATCTTTACTTCACCAGAATTTCTCGCCATATCTTTTGATGCTTCTGGTGCCACCACCGGTGCCCTGACCGTTCCCTTTATTTTAGCCCTTGCCTTAGGTGTTTCCACATTAAAAAAGGATAGTAAGGCTTCCGAAAAAGACAGCTTCGGTTTAGTTGCTATTACATCTGTAGGTGCTATAATAGCTGTAATGGTGATGAATATTATCGCTGGAACAGATGAAATCTCAGGAAGCCTTGAATATAGCGCCTTTGAATCAGCTTCAATTATCGCACCATTTATTCATGAACTGCCAATAATAGCGGGCGAAATTATTTTGGCACTGCTGCCTATCATAATCCTGTTTATAGTTTTTCAAAAGATATCATTTAAACTGCCCCGAAGATCCATTCATAAAATTATAAAAGGACTTGTGTATACATTTTTAGGGCTGGTCTTGTTTTTAGTTGGTGTAAACGCAGGTTTCATGGATGTGGGCAGTGTTATAGGATACAGCGTAGCATCTCTGGAAAACAAGTCTTATGTGGTAATTATCGGATTTGTTCTGGGTTTGGTAACCATATTAGCCGAGCCCGCCGTTCACGTACTAACTCACCAGATAGAAGAGGTTACAAGCGGATATGTCAAAAGAAAAGTGGTATTAGTAGCTTTATCTATTGGAGTTGGTGCAGCAATTGCCCTGTCCATGGTCAGAATAATCATTACCGAGGTACAATTATGGCATTATCTATTACCGGGATATATAATCGCCATTGCCATGAGTTATTTTGTACCAAAGCTATTTGTAGGAATTGCCTTCGATTCCGGAGGTGTTGCTTCCGGGCCTATGACAGCAGCTTTTATCTTGGCTTTTGCCCAAGGTGTGGCGGAAGCAATTGAAGGAGCAGATGTTTTAAGAGAAGGATTTGGCATGATTGCAATGGTAGCTTTAACGCCATTAATTGCTTTACAAACCTTGGGTTTTATTTTTAAAATAAAGTCCGCCAAAGGAGGAATGGAAGCTGATGGAGCTACAGAATTGTCCCGATAAAAAAGAATTTGAGCTGATTTGTATTATTGTAAATTTCGGCTTAGGAAGTAAAGCCATCAAGATTGCCAAAAAAAACGGAGTATCGGGAGGGACAGTTCTTTTAGGCAAAGGAACAATTAAGAACCGTTTTTTAGAGTTTCTGGAGTTAAATGACACAAGTAAAGAAATTGTCTTATTGATCGCTGACAAAACAACAGCTTACCAAGCTCTGACAATACTGAATAAAGAATTAGCTTTCCATAAACCCAATCATGGTATAGCTTTTACTATCTCTGTTGCCGACTTGCCGGGAAACAGAAGCTACCAATACCAAGATAATAAAGGAAAAAAAAGTGAGGGAAATACCATGTATCAGGCTATTTTTACCATCGTAGATAGAGGAAATGCCGAAGATGTTATTGAGGCGGCAAATAAGGGTGGCGCTAGAGGAGGAACTATTATTAACGCAAGAGGTTCCGGGATTCATGAAACGCATACCCTGTTCTCCATGGCGATAGAGCCGGAAAAAGAACTGGTAGTGATAATAAGCAAGAAAGATCAAATAGATTCAATCGTTGCTTCGATTAGAGAGCATATTCATATTGATGCACCGGGAAAAGGGATCATATTTATCCTTGACGTAAACAAAACTTACGGTTTATTTTAATACTTTATATAAAGCCTATCGTTTAAATTATCCACACCATATTTCCTTCCAAGCGTTGTCAATAAAAACTTTTTACAAATAATACAGTCCTACTTATGCTGGCAACTTGGTTTATAGGGATGATGAAAGCCGCAATTTATGCGGCTTTCATCGTTTAGCAAAATATAGCCAGCTTCAATTCGGCTGAACTGATGCTTGACGATTTTGCAATGCAAGTCAGGATTTCTTAACAGCTGGCTTAACCTTAGACTTCTCCTTCAACGCCAAGCTGCCATCCTTTACAACTTCATCTCCGGCTGACAGGCCGCCGGTAATTTCAATGTTATTTTGATCGCTGATGCCAGTCTGCACGGGACGGTGGTAAACTTTTTTGTTGATCACAACCATGACTTCCTTCTGGCCGTCTCCGGTGGTGCGTACCGCCTCCCGGGGCAGCGTCAGTATATCCTGACGGCTCAGGGTTTCAATGGCAACTTTTACCTCATAGCCGGATTTCAGATTGGCCTGATCCTGCAAAGTAACAATTACCGGCACGCGGCGCTGCAAAATACCCAGAGCGGACTGTTTTTCCTCGGCGCGGGGATATATTTGCTTCACTTCACCCGTCAGCACTTTCTGACCCAGTACCGGAGCAGTGACGGTAACTTTTTGCCCCATTTTGACATCCGCCAGATCGTCACTTAAAATGTCGGCTTTAATCTCCAATTGTTCCGGAATAGCCACACTGACCAGCAGAGTTCCAGCGGTTATTACCTGCTCCTGCTTGACCGGCAGGTTCAACACCATGCCGCCGACAGGACTCTTTACCACCAACTGCTGCTCTTTGGCACCATATTGCTGCAGCAACTGATTCAGACCGTCGGCCTGCGCCAGGGCGGTGTCCAGCAGGGATTGCTGCTCGTTTAAACTTTGCTGTGTTGTTTCCACCTGCAGTTTGGCCTTGTCATAATCCGTCTTGGCGACGGCTCCCGCCTGAAAAAGTTCTTGCATACGGTCAAGATTCTGTTTGGCATCGTTGAGTTCCAGCTGAATACGCTCCATAGCGGCCCGGGCACCGTCGGCAGTGGTCTGGGATTGAGACAGTTGGGAGCGCGCCTCGCTGATTTGCGCTGCCAGGTCCAAATTTTCCAGCAAGACAAGGGTTTGCCCCTGATGAACCGGCTGGCCTGTTTCCACCGGCACTTGAACAACCCTGGCGCTTTGAGTGGCATGAATGTCATAATTCGTCGCAGGCTGCACATAGCCGCTATCCGTTACCGTACAGACAATATTGCCCTGACTCGCCTGCACTGTTTCAACCTCCTGCCCGCCCCCGGCAACCGCCAACACGGCTATCACCAGGACGGTAAGGACTCCGGCCCCCAGGCAAAATTTTTTCTTACGCTTCATAACTCAACCCCTCCGACATCTAAAGACTATAACACTTGTTTACTCCATGAGCCCGTAGGTAAGCACCATACCGGCGCATTTAATCTCTATTCTTCAAAACATCCACCAGATCCAGCTTTTTCACCCCTTTTACCACCATCAGATGGCCGGCTAATATAAAGGCAATTCCTCCTAGGGCGGAAATCAGGTAGGTCTGGGGAGAAAATACCATCGGTATCGTAAATAGATCGGTGCTGACCGCTCTAACATACCATTCGGTCATAAAGCGGCCGAACGGCAGGCCTAATGCCACTCCCAGCAGCGACTGCAGGAGGATTTCTTTCAGCAGCAGGCCGGAGACCTCACCATTGGTGAAACCTAAAACCCGCAATGAGGCAAGTTCCCTTTTGCGCTCGGCGAAGCTGATCACCGAGGAATTATAGACAATAGCGAACCCCAGCAGCGCGGCAAAAATAATCATGATGGTTATGGTATAAAGCATACTGTCCAGGTTCTGGTTCAGGTTGTCCAGCTCCTTCCGGGGGCTGGAGATGGCGGAAACGTTGGTCATGTCATTTAATTCTTCTTCCAAGAGTCCGGTTTTACCGGGCTCTACCTTTAACATGGCTCCAGAAACAAGCCGGCTTTCCTGAAGGATCCGGTTGGCTTGATCAAGGGCGATGTAAGACCCGCTTCCGACAAGCTGGCTGTTAATGCCGGTAATTTTCACATCAGCATAGCGGGAAGGCCCCAGCCCCAGGAGTGTTTCCACTTCCACTGCGTCGCCGACCCGGGCGCCGAGTTTGGATGCCGTCCTCTGGCTGATGAGAATGCCTTCTTCCGGTAAATACAACGGCTTTCCGTTTTCGCCGGTCAGTTCTTTCAGAGTTAGCTCCGATGGCAGTCCCTGCAGCACATCGTCTTCGGAACGCCCGTTAAAATGTAGTTTTACCGGTATATCAAAGAGAGGTTCCGTTCTTATGACACCATCAAGGCGCGCCAGGTTTAAAAGTTCATATTCCTTTACCGGTGTGCCGAAGCGGACTAAAAAGTCGTAATGCTGTTCCTTATAGAAGTGTTGGTCAATCATATAATTAACTGAATCGTTGGAGAAGATAGACAGCACCAGCAAACCCACGGCAAAAATGACACCCATAAGAGTTACCGCGAACCGGCCCCACTTGCGGCAGACGCTCCTCAGACTCATCTTCCAGGTCGCGTCCAGCCTGCGCCAAAGCCAGGTCCAACGCTCGATGATTATTTTGCCGGTTCCCCGGGGCGGTTCAGGCCGCATGGATTCGGCCGGATTGATGGCGACTACCCCCCGGGACGCGGTCAAACCGGCGATAAGGCTCACCGCCATACTAATCATGAAACCGTATAGAATTGCTTTAGAGTTAATTCCGCCGATAGTCTCCGGCAGGTTAAAATAAATAGTGTATGTCTGGGAAAGGACCGAAGCAAGCGATATACCCGTCAAGGTGCCCAGCAAGGCTCCCAGAAAAGCCACTGACAGGGAATAGCCGGTATAGTGCAGCATGAGCTGCCGGCTGTCATACCCCAGGGCTTTCATCACGCCGATTTCCACGCGCTGAGCCTTGACCATCCGGCCCAGCATAACGAACTGGATGGCGGCGGCGACCCCCAGAAAAATCGCCGGCATGAAGCGGGACAGGGTGCGCAGGTTGTTAATCTCACTCTGCAGCACGTTATGGCTTAACTGGTCTTTACGGGGATAGCTGCACAGATTGCCGTAGGACTGCAGGATATTCTTAATCTGCTCAGCGATCTTTTTTTCGTCCGCTCCGGGAGCCAGTGACACCACCACCTGGTTTATCTGCCCGGAAAAATTCAGAATTTGTTCCGCCTGATTCTGGGGCAGCATGATGATGCCGAAGGTCTTGGGATCCGGCAGCAGCGTGGCCGCGTCTTTCATAGCAATAACAAATTCGGGGCTGGTGGCGGCGCCCACCACAGTCAGCGGAACTTGTTTACCTTCCGCCACAATATTAACTATGCTGTTGAAGGATAGTCCATTGGCTTTGGCATACTGCGGATCTGTAAGAATTTCCACGCCACCGCTCTGGGGGTATTTTTCAAAAAGCCGCCCGCTGAGCAAATAAAGACGGTTAACCTCGTTTTCCATGGGCAGGGGATAACTGATTAAACGGGCGGTTGCTCTTTGACGCTCATCTTTCAGTACCGGCACATCCTTCTGAATCCGCCCGGTGACTTTGCTCACCCCGGGTATCGCCTCAATCTGCCTGATTATTTGCAGGGGCGCCCTGATCACCTGAAAGTAGTAATCGGCAAAGTTGGTTTCTTCGTAAAACGACTCCTGAGATCTGCTCATATTGTAGTAGGCGGTGGACATCGAAATATAAACGCATATGCCAACCATCACCACAGCCGCCACCGCCAGGAACTGACCTTTGGTATTCCGGATGGTGCGCCACAGTTTCCTGGTTAAGACGCTCATTACCACTCAATCCTTTCGGGTGATACCGGGGATTGATTCTCCGTTATTTCCACAATATTGCCGCTGCTCATGCGTACAACCCGGTGCCCCATGGCGCTGATGGGAGTGTTGTGCGTGACTATCACCACCGTGCTGTTCCGCTCCCGGTTAATTTTGGCCAGCAAGCTCAGGATCAGTTTGCCCGTCTGGTAGTCCAGCGCGCCGGTGGGCTCGTCGCAGAGCAGCAGGCGGGGGCTTTTGACCGCCGCCCGGGCGATCGCCACCCGCTGCTGCTCGCCGCCGCTCAGCTGGGAGGGAAAGTGGTCCATTCTGGCATCTAAGCCGACCTCTTTTAACACTTCTTCCGTGGGCAGCGGCTTGTCCACCAGCTCGGCCGCCAGTTCCACGTTTTCCCTGGCTGTCAGGTCCGGAATAAGATTGTAGTGCTGAAAAACAAAACCCAACTCGCAGCGTCGAAATTGGGTTAGTTTGCTGTCTCCGGCCCGGCTCAAGTCTTCTTCACCGAAACATAACAGGCCGCTCGACGGCAAGTCCATGCCGCCGATAATGTTCAGCAGGGTGCTCTTGCCGGAACCGCTGGGACCCAGGATAACCAGCAACTCGCCCTCATATATGAACAGAGAGGTTTCTCTTAATGCCTGAACGGTCACCTCGCCCATCACATAGTTCCTGGTTACCTGATTAAGTTTCATCAACACTTTTTTAGCCATTGTATTTTATCCTCTAGCCATAGTTCATCCTGAAACGTTTTATAATTCTATTTCTTGCAACAAACTTCCTTCATAGTCTGTCTCTATTATAGTCTGGCAAATATACCCAGGAAACATCAGCCGGCATATCGGCAATCCCCACCCTAAAAATCTAATTCATTTAATATTCGTCCTTAAATTAAGCAATAATACCATTACCGCCCTTAGGGGAAATTAAATCAAAGACTATTAATCTTAATCTTTAATCAGTAAACAATCGGTAAAGCCCTTTACTCCAGAACTGATGTTTGGTATACTGTTAAAAACGATTTATCGTCATATGGTTCATTGACGGCCAACCAAATTACTTAAAGAAAAGTGAGGAAATGATGATGGGATTGAAAATTGAATTAAACGAGCAGAAGTCACAACCCGTGTTGTTTATCAGAACAAGAACGGCGGTAGAAAACTTGCCCAAAGTAATTGGCGAATCCTATGAAAAAATCATGCGGTATCTGGCCGAACTCGGCGAGCAGCCGGCAGACGCGCCGTACGCGGCCTATTACAACATGGACATGAAGGATTTAGACGTGGAAATGGGCTTTCCCGTCGCAAAATTGTTGTCTGCAAAAGGAGCCATCAGATCAGGTGAAATCCCCCAGGGCAAATATGTGTCCGCCATGTATAAAGGCGCATACAGTCAAATGGAGCAGCCATACAACGAGATGTTTAAATGGATGGAAGAAAACGGCTATGAACAGAAAGGCGTGTACTACGAGTTTTACTTTAACTCACCAAATGATGTGCCTGAGAGCGAGCTTTTGACCAGGATAGCCATACCGGTAAAATAACGAGGCTGCTGCTTCGGGCGCATGAAAAGAAGCAAGGTAACCTGCC
>NZ_MVQM01000141.1:0-39618 GCF_002067195.1 Pelotomaculum sp. PtaB.Bin117
CATTGAACATTTTCCCGACGTACTTTGTTAAATATTTTCACTGCGGAGATTATCAATATTAAGCCCAGGATCAGCTTTAATGACCCGCCGGAAACATAAAGAATTAGCATTCCGCCGATAAATGAGCCAATGATCGAACCTATCCCCATGGGTAGCACCAGTTCTTTAATATCTTGTTTTTGCGTGAAGGCACCATTGGCATAATGTCTGCCAAGTCCAATAATCACGGTTGGCAGACTGATCAGGATGCCGGCGGTTCCCGCCAGTTTAATATCGGCGCCAAAAACAAGAATTAACGTCGGAATAATTAACTCTCCCCCGGCAACTCCAAGCAGGCTGCTAATCATGCCGATTCCTGTTCCAAATGCCAGACCAATAAGCAGCAAAACCGGCAAAGGTGCTTGAACTCCTCTGGCAGCAAAGGGATAAAAAGATTCCCCAATAAGTAATAGCCCGATAGATAATAGCAGAGCCAAAATAACCTTCTCCAAGGCATGTTCGGATATTTTTTTGGTATAAAGCGCCCCAATATAAGCGCCGCCCATTCCTCCCGCAATTAATGATAAAATCACCGGTGCAAGCGGCAATAATTTAGCAAATGGTGCGCTGGGAATTCTAAAAATCAGAGATGATAAAAGTGTAATGAAACTTGCGGCTAAGTTAAGAGACACTGCCTGACGGGCTGAGTATTTGAACAGACCCACCAATACAGGCAGCCGGAACTCCGCTCCGCCCAAGCCGATTAACCCGCCCAAACATCCGATAGGGGCGCTTGTCAGCAAGGCATATAGGGGTTTTTTATTCATTAATCAGTCCTCCCTAATATTGAGCAAATACTAGTAATACATAACAGTGTTAAATACAACAGGATCCTGTTATTAAATGATACTATTTAATACTAATTGATACTATAATTAATCTTACAATATGTTATAATAGATGACAAGAAAAATTTTTATATTATTTCGTATTAAATAACATGGTTGATTCTTAGACAGAAATGTTTGAGGTGATTATATGACCGATTTATTGTCCTATTCTCCGGAAGAGATATGTAAGCTGTTAAAAATATCCAAGGGAACGGTTTACGAATTATTGAAGCGTGGAGAAATCCCTTCCTATCGCGTTGGTAAAAAAATAAGAATAAGTCAGACCGACCTGCAGGCTTATATGCATACAACGAATCCGGTACAAAAATCAACTGCTCCAATTAAACTGGGCTCATTGGAACAAATGATTATAGAAAATCAGGGATTAATTATCTGCGGGCAGGATATCGTCTTGGATGTGCTGACAAGATATCTGGAAAAAAAGAATCCGATGCTCCGTTCTTTACGTGCTTATGTTGGAAGTACTGATGGTTTGCTGTCGCTTTATCGTGGAACGGCAAATATCACGGCAGCTCACTTATGGGATGGCGAAACGGGAGAATATAATATCCCCTATGTCCGAAGATTGCTGCCAGGCCAACGGACTGTAATTATCAATTTAGTTTACCGCACCGTGGGGTTTTATGTAGCTCCCGGCAATCCCCTGGCTATTTATGATTGGCCGGACCTGCTCAGACCGAACATAACATTTTTCAACCGTGATAAAGGGTCTGGAGCGCGAGTGTTGATTGATGAGAGCTTGCGTAATCTAAACATTGATTCCCGTTCAATCAAGGGTTACGCGAATGAAGGAATGAGCCATATAGCAGTTGCCAGCGCAGTTGCCAGAGGGATTGCCGATGTCGGATTAGGTACCGAAAAAGCCGCTTTGCAGGTACCTAAAGTAGAGTTTGTTCCTTTGAAGAGAGAACGCTATGATTTAGTTATATATAAACATGATTTGGAAAAATCTAATTTCCAGACCTTGCTATCCATCTTAAGGTCAGTTGAGTTTAAAGACGAAGTAAAGGGAATGGGTGGATATGATACTTCAATAATGGGAGAAATTGTTGGGGAATTGTAAATATAGGGGTTGCAGGGTTTATTTTGGTGAATGCATGAAAAATGATTTGCACCCAATGCATGTTTCGCGGATGGTTGAGTCGATTCAGTAAATTAAGCCGGCAGGGGAGAAGGGGGTTAAGCTCCTTCTTTTTTGTGTCTCATGGTCTGCCTATGGCATAAGCGCCCGATTGCCATGGGGCTGATGCGCGAATATAATCTATGTAGGGACTAGTCTGCCGCGTCTTGCGGAACGCGGTTGACAAGAAAGAGGAAGTGTAAGTGGATATATTGCAGGTTCAAATCAAACATGCCGGTTATGCAAGCAATAAAAAAGCTGTTGAGAATATTAACTTCTCTCTGAAGAAGGGCGAACTGGCAGGGTTAATCGGACCCAACGGAGCCGGGAAAAGCACAACGATTAAAGCTATTTTGGGATTGTTGCCGGAGATGGAGGGAGAGGTGAAGCCGGCAGGGCAGAAGGCCAGGTATGCTTATATACCTGAAAACCCCGTTTTCTACGACGAGTTGACTTTGTGGGAACACCTGGAGCTGGCGGCGGCGGCATACGGCATGGCAGAATGTGAATTCCTGGCCGAGAGCGGGAAATTGCTTGAAATATTTCGCTTGCAAAAGGAAAGGCACCATTTGCCGGGCAGTTTTTCCAAGGGCATGCAGCAAAAGGTCATGCTCATTATCGGTTTCTTGATCAAAGCCGACATTTATATCGTGGACGAGCCTTTTATCGGGCTTGATCCAAGAGCGACAAGGGATTTTTTAAGCCTGTTGAAAGAAGAAAGCAAGCGCGGCGCCGGTGTGCTGATGTCGACGCATGTTCTGGACACGGCGGAAAAAATTTGTGATTCCTTTGTTTTACTGGCTGACGGAAAACTGGTTGCTCAAGGAAATCTGGCACAGATCCGTGAAATCTGCCGGATGCCGGGGGCTGCCCTTTTTGATTGCTTTAATAAGATCTTGGAGAACTTAGCATGATTTCGGCAACACAAATGTTTTTCAGACGAGTGAAATCGGAATGGAAATTTCAATACAAGGTGTGGAAAACCGCGATTGATTGGACGGTCGGTTTATATATCTTGCTGCCCGCCGTGCTGATTGGCCTGGACGGCTATATCTCGTTGTGGAAAAACCAATATGGCTGGATTGAGGCGCTGCCGTTTTATTGGCTTTTAACGCTTATTTATTTATTTGCCTGGTCGGGCGGCACCAGAACGTTTTTGGAAGAAGGAGACCAGCTTTTCTTGCTGCAGCGCAGGAGCTGGATCAGAAGAATTATGGCGTTCGGCGCCGGCTATACCGCAATGCTCAATCTCTTAGTGAGCCTTTTGGTTTTTTCCTTGCTTGCCCCGCTATTATTCATCAATTATAAGCTTTCCGCAGTCCAGTTTGCCCTGTTTCTTGGGTTTGTCTTTTTGTTCAAAACGAATACAGGCATGGCCAGACAGCTTTTTGAATTACGTTTTCAAGGCTGGAAACAGGTAATTGCCATGAAAATAGCATTTGTTTTAATGAGCTTTGTTTTCGTTAAAGGTGTCCTTTTTCTTCTAGGCCAGCCCCGCTTGCTTTTGAACGCCTGCGCAATGCTTTTAATTGCTCTCGGGTTCTTGACCAAAATGAGACTTGAGGTGAGGGGAAGTTTCTTCGACGATGTCGCCCGGGAGCAGCGTTACCGGTTAAGATATGCTTCTCTTTTGCTGAGCATGTCGGGTATAAACGTAAAAAGGCCAAAATCACCAAAGAAGCGTCCTTTAATCCTGCGCCATTCAAATCACCTGTTCCGGAAACGCCATGCCGTTAATTTATTGGTTGAGCTCTGTATTAAATCGGTTTTGCGAAATAATAGAAGTCTTTTGTTTTACGCGCAAATGGTGGCAGTCGGTATACTGCTCGTATTGTCTTTTCCCTTCTGGTGGAAGTGGATTATTTGGCCCGGGTTGGCTTGCCTGCTGGCTTTCCTGGCTGGCTTATACTGGAAAGAAGTTGTTTCCTCCGATTTTGTACAATTATTTCAATGGAAGTCCGGGGACAAGAGCGCGGCCGCCGGCAAATCCATGTTTCTGTTAATGCTTCCGGGATTTTTGCTGATCAGCCTTGCTGCCGGCTGGCAAACCTTTTCCTGGATGGGCGCTTGCCTGGCATTACCGGCCGGGATCGTCCTCGGTTACTACATAACTAAATTGATTGCAATTTTCATTTAAGACCAGGTAAGGCCGGGCGAAATTTTATTAACGGTATATGAAATTTTTTTTGTGTCTTTTAATGTTTAAGAATCGGCGGAAACAAAATTTAATTTTTCAAGGGTAACCTCGTGTTCACCTGTATTTAGGTGGTATAAAGAAGAACCTTTCTGGACCGTGTCGTTGGAGATATATTTGTATTTCTGCGGTAAAATTGATATTTCTGCAATTTTGCCGTCCTTATTTATTTTTTTTACCAGATCATTATAATTAGCCTTGTCCGTATCAGAATCAGTCTCGTGGGTTTGCACAATGATTTGATCATCTTCCTCGCCGAGATAGCTGGCTCCTACCAGCCAGTTTTCTGATTCAATGAGCAATTCATTTTCCAGCTTGTTATTGAAATCGTAAATTTGCATTATGCAGGCGTGCCCGATTTCATATCCTTTTTCTTTAATTAATAATGTCTTATATATCTTTTCTTCCGGGGTCAGGCGGCCTTTTTTTATTTCGATGATATTCGCGCTCTGGTTCTCCAGTTTGAATAAATATGATTGTCCACCTTCCTGGTCGGCTAACACTATATATGGTATGTTGGATTTTGTAATGCCAAAATCAATTAGAGGTTCAATCATTAAGCTGCTAATTTGGTAGCGAATAATATTTTCCGACTCCACAGTGCCGATAATTCCTTTAGAAGCGTCAAGTACATATAACCGGTCATCCGGACCGACACTTATTTTAACCACTGATAAGTCGTCCGGCAGTTTAAACGAGTCATCTTTTTTCCCGCTGGAGTCAAAAGACAGAATTCTGTTCTTCGCGGTATCGAGTAAATAAAACCCACCGTCTGATTTTATGGAAAAACATTCCGGACCCAATAGTGCGCCTGAACGTTCCATATAGTTTAGATCTTCCGGACCGGAACCGACTTTGATGGAGGATACCGCCTCATTCGCGGCTTTCTGTTTTGAGTTGGAACAGGCGGAACAAGCAAAGAAGGTTAATGTGAGTAAAAAACAAATTATTTTTTTCACGGCGCGTTTTTCCTCCGACTTAAATTAAGATTTAATTATTATTAACTAGTTTGTATAATATAGACAGTTTGATGACGAATAAAGTTCCGCATATTTTTCAGCCGTTACGATTAATTTGTGAACCCGTCTGTTTCTTACAACGTCTTTAATGTAGAGGTTGTCTTAATAGCTGAAGCGCGATGAGGTTTTGCCGGCAAGCGTTTGGACGTTGACGCTTACGGTTTGGCAGGAAATAAACTGTAGGGGAATATAAAATGTTTTCAAGGACTCTTGCAAGAGCTATTCTTTTGTTCCTGGCGCTTGCCGTTTTCTTAAGCGGCTGTGAGGACGGCGGGCCGGGTGAAAACGATCTTGCCGGCGGGGTGCGCGTTATGCTGAAACCGTTGGAAAATCTGCCTGTATTCCCCGGGCGGCTGGCAGTAATTAGCCAGGGAGACCTTTGGGTGCTGGAAAGCGGCAAGGAACCGCTGCAGCTGACCGGCGACGGCTGCAGCCATTGCCCGGCCTGGTCCCCGGACGGGCAATGGCTGCTCTTTTTCAAATATGATCCCGCTGAAAAATGGAATAGACACTACTCCTTGTGGGTTGCCCGCGCCGACGGCGGAGGGATTTACAGCATCGAGCCGGAAAAGCAGGTGCTGGATGCCCGGTGGTCCCCGGCAGCGAACAGTATAGCCTACCTTACGGCAAAACAGGGCGAAAGTGTTGGGAGCGGGGAATGCAAGCTGGCCGCAGTCACTGACAAAGGCCCCGGAGCTCCTCTGGCGCTGGCGGACGCGTCTGAAAAAATAATGAGCTTTTGCTGGCAGCCCACCGGCGAAAAGCTTGTTTATACAAGGGCGGAAGAGCATCCAAATGCAAAAGAAAATCTCACTATCAAGGTCACGCCTGTCAGCGGAGGCGAAACCAAAACGCTCCTTGACGTAGCGCCGGAATTTTTGCCGGATGCGGGAACTGCCCCTGCTTATCTGGGTGGTCTTACGTTTTCTCCCAATAACATTGACTTCAGCTTTTTCAGTTATCCTTTTTCAGCGTCCCTGACTGCCGACGGTGTGCCTTTATATGCAACAACAATGATGGGAAATGACCCCAAACAACTCGCGACCGCACTCGCTTACCCCGACTGGGTTGACTGGTCTCCCGGCGGCGACTGCCTGGCGTTCATTGAAGGCGGCGGCAGGGAATCTTTTTTCAACAAGCGGCTTTCCGTGGTGCCAATTAACCGTCCGGAAAAAGCGGCAATGCTCACCCCCGAAGGGTACGTCGACCGCGACCCGGCCTGGTCGCCAAAGGGTGATTTCATTGCGGTCAGCCGGTCGGAATCGTCGCGAGTGATTAGCGACCGGCGCGAGGAGTGGCCGCCGTCTTCAATCTGGCTGGCCAGCCCGGACGGTGCCGGGGCGAGGCAGATCAGCAGCGGTGAAGTTCCCGGCTGCTTGGACTGCAGCCCCTGGTGGGTCGAGGGCGGCGAAAGCCTGATGTGGGTGCGGCTGCAGGGGGAAAAAGCCTCGATCTGGCAGGCCGGGGCGGATGGAAAAAATGCTGGAAAAGTTTTTGAGGAACTGGATGTCCCCCAGGGCTATTACGGCGCCTATAAATGGGACGAGGTATTGGCCTGGCATCCGGGCGGGTTGTATCACCCCCTGCCTTTCCCCAGTGAACAGGCGGGAGAAATCAGATCTGTCGGCGACAATTACGTGCTAATAGACAGGACAACGTATGGTGATCACAATTACTACCTCGATCACCCTTCATCAGACGGAATGAAACTCATCGTCGGTTTTATTGAAACTGCGGAGTTTAAAGAATATAAAGACGGAGAACTCATCTTCAGGGCAAGAGGAGGCAGCGATACCGGCTACTTCCAGTTTCCTTACCTGTTGATTTACAATCCCGTCAAAGAAGAGTTGAGAAATGAGGAACTTTTCTTGCCTTTAAATGAACAGGAACAGGTTTCTTTCGGAAAACGCACCTGGAAGCAAGTTATTACCAATTTTGCAATAGAAGATCCCGTTATTCATTTCGACTTTAAGCCGGCGCCGGGAGAAGTACTTGCCGGTGGCCATCCCCTGCCGGAAACAACTGTGCAGTACAGCGAGGAAAATAACGAATTGGTATTCAGCTTTTTCAACGTGGAATTTGCTGATACTTTCCAGGATAATACGCATTTTGCAAGCCCCGGCCTGAAATTTGCGAAGGAGTTCAATTTTGAGCAACTGCCGGGGCGGCCGGGAGACGAGCAAACTCCGTCTCAGCCGCCTGTGGTGAGAGCAAGGATTTCGCTGGAAGGAAGTCCCCAGTATAACGCCGCGATATCATATTTCGGGGGAATCGGTTACGATAGAACTGTCCGGTGCACGGTAAACTTTCAGTAGTGAAGGAGAATTATAATGCGGAATGTATTCCACAGGTATTGAGCAAGCAATATATTTTGAATTTTTTCCTGATGACGGGGATGAGAGTACCCCGCTTCCTCTAATCTATGGGGAGATTAAAAACCGGGATATTACGCAAGTGTTGGTGCATGATATAGAATCTCAAGCACAGCAACAAGCTAAAATAATCAATATATTTTTTCAGTGACAGAAACGGCCCGTCCCTTGCAGGTGAACAGGCCGCTTCTTTATATCATCCCACCAATTTAGCTATCCGGGAAATTAATATACCCTTTCTACCATATAAAGAGAAAAAAGGAAGCCGTTTTGATACCCCTCTCAAAAAAAATTTACACTTGCACCATCCGTCGGAGCGTTTTCCTGCATCATATTATATGAGGGGGTGAAAGATGAGTGGGTAATAAAAGCGATCAATACATCACACTTGAAATGATATCGCGTATTTGCTCAGGAGATATCACTGCTTATGAAGAATTTGTCCGGGAGCAGTGGGCGGCTGCCGTTCGCACCTGCTGGCTGGTATTACGCAATGAATACGATGCGGAAGAAGCCGCGCAAAACGCTTTCATCAATTTATACAAGTGTCGTAGTCAGCTAAAGGATCCCAATAAGTTCCGCGTATGGTTTTATCAGATTTTGCTGAACGCGGCGCGCCAACAGTGGAGCCGCCGGCCGAATACGGCATCCGTGCCTGATATGGAGGTCATGGACCCTGCCGATAAGATTGATCAGACAGAGACCAGGATTGCGGTACGGGAAGCCATGCTTAATCTGGGCAAACAGGAAAGAATTGCGCTGGTTTTACGCTACTTTTGCGATTTAACTGACAGGGAAGCAGCGATTGTGGCAGGCTGGTGTCTTGGCACATATAAGTGGCGGCTTGCCAAGGCGCGTCGCCGGCTCGTCAGAAAACTTAAAGACGACGGTCAAACATTAAAAGAGCAATTTATAAAGGAGTGAATGATTCATGGATGAGTTGATTAAACAGGGAATACAACAAGATGCCGGTCACTGCCAGGTTCATTCCATTCCATGGGACCAAATTCGTGAGCGCGCTTTTGACGATACGAGCGCTAATACAACTTTTCAGAGGAATGCGGTAATTCACAAAATCTGTTACAGCTTTGCCGCCGTAGTTGTAATCGGCGCACTTGTGATCATGTCCGGTTTTATTTCCCCGGCCATAGCCAGGGCGCTGGAGCAAATTCCCGTTATCAACGCGGTGTTTAATTTTGTCGAAGACAGGGGAATTCAGAACGCAATCGATAAAGGTTTCGTTACACAGCCAAACCTAACGGCCACGGACAAGGATATTTCCGTTACCATAACAGATGTATTGTATGATCAGGGGAGGATCGATATTGGATATACAGTCACGACTTCCAGACCTAACCTTAATCCTGAAACTTTCCCCGGAGATTTGATCCTTCCTTTAGGAGCCCCGGGAATGCAGTTTTTTGCCAATGGTAAGCCTATTCAGAATACTACGCAGGCAACGTGTGAAAAGATGGATAACGGTCGGGTTGGGCTGGTGGAAATCTACCCCAGTGATGATTTACCTGAAACATTCAACCTGGAGGTGGCGATTCATCAAATCGGAAAGGAACAAGGAGAATGGCTGCTTGGGCCGATTCCTGTGTCAAGGAAAGACACAGATGCGGCCACCAGGACATTTTCACCAATGAAAAAAGAGACATTTGGAGAAACCTCTGTCATGGTAAAAGAAGTAAAGATTTCTCCGTTAAGCACGCTAATCGAGTATGAATCAATTCGCCCACTTACAGAGGAATTTTATTTTAGTGCTGTAATGGACGATAAAGAGAATAATATCCCGCAATGCGCTTCGATAAGACTGAGTCACCAAATTAAAGGAGATACGAAAATTACGATTGCCCGATTAGTATGTGAGGCACCCAAAAATATACCAGAATTTCTTGTTCTTGTTCCTCACACAGCCGGCAGCCAACAGCAAAACATAAAAATTCCACTAAAATAATGAGCATCCTTAAAGTATTGTGTTTAGATTTTATGAATTACTCCACCCTGCTCAGGGTGGAGTAATTCAGCCTATTATCCGGTTGTCACTTTAGTGATAATATATATGGCCATTTCCGTATGCAAGACCAGCCCCTTTGTTATAGATCCTCATTTTATAGGTTCCTGCTGCTACATTATTAAACGTAATTGTCGTACTTTTACTTGTATACAAACCATCAACCCGTATCTCCCCAGTGGTTTGACCACCACTTGTTGCTATGAGTTGGTAAGTAAGCCAGGCTGGGATCTGATTATCATAAAGATATGACCATTGCACTAAAACAACACTAACATCTTGCGTTTCTGATACAGTAAATGTATTTTTAGTATCAATAGGCTGTTCTGGTACCAGCCCTGTAAACTCATAGGATAAATATGGCATAAATCAAAACCTCCTTAATTTTTTAGTTTAATGTTGAGCTATTATAAACTTTACTCAGGGGTAAACTTACTCATTGCATAATGCTTGCGCCGCATTATGCTCAACGCTCGCTTCTTCACCTTCTGAACCACCGCCGGGACATTCCCGGCCTCTCAAATCCGCTTCTCCTTTTATAGCGCTTTCTAAAACAGTTGCTTATATTACTTTCTTCCAAAGTGAAGACAACGATTAAAGGGCGATTTGGACTAAACCAGACTCTTCTGCTTCACATGAGACATTGATGCTGCAGTAGTTGAGGCTCTACTTGCCGGCGGATTTATCCAGGGCAAAATACTTCCGCAACTTTTTCAACGCACGCTCTTTCGCGCGATGAACCACAGGCTGTGATATCCCCAGTTTCTTGGCTGCCTCTCGCTCGGTAAATCCATCCAGAATCGTTGCCCGCACCACTCTTTGCTCTTGTGGCGTTAACAACAAGAGGGCTTCCTGGACAAATATCATACCCTCGGCTTCACCGGGAACATCTACGGCAGCAGGAATGACATCAATCATGGTCAACTTATCGGGATCAGCGCTTTGAGACGCCGGACCATTCAGGAGCAAAAGCTCGTGTTCATTCAGTTGCCGGTACTTTTTAGTTAATCTGATTGCTTCATGGCGCAGGCCGGTTAAAAACCAAGCAATTGCCCGGGCTTCCTCTGGATCAAAATCATGAACACCAGATTTTCCAGAAGAACCGTCAAGTACAATGAATAATCTCACCTCCCATCATGGTAACTAACTTGCCCTCTTACCATATAAAGAGAAAAAAGGAAGGCTTTTTGATACCCCCCTGTCTTAAAAAAGTTTTCTATTTTTATCTGCAAGTTTTTAAGCGGGATATTGATGAATCGCGTTCATTAACCAAATTACCAGATCTGAATAACATTCAAAATAATGACCCGATCTGCGGCTATATTTTTTAACTGCCGGATTTAATCGATAAACCATTTGAACAAAAGCCTTCTCATCACCACTCTTAGCCCTTGCAACTAACTCATGGAACTTGGTTTTTCTTTCCAAGTCACTCAACCTCCCTTTACCTTTCAGAACCACCAAACAATCGATCATGAATCACCTGCCAGCTTCCCATGGCGGAAGCCGCCACCAGCAAACCATTAAGAACACAAAGCGGAACATTTTTTATCGTAAAACTCCCTGCGGCGATATCGGCCAGAAAAACGATTCCTTCAGCTACCACCACCACAAGACAGCGAGTGGAAAAACGCTTCAAAAAACCAAGATCCTTAATGGAATCAACCACCAGAACAGTCGCGGCCACCGCGCCAGCTAGGGTGCCAAGAGTAGCATAAGTAAACAAATCCTGCATTCCATCACCACCTCTCGAAGATAAAAAGTATCTATATGTATAGAAACGTGCAGATCAAAAAACATTGGCGGGACTGTTATAAGGTATTACATACCTTAGATCCAATGTTTTACACTTCTATCTTTCGACAGGTTTTGTCTTATTTCCTATATTTAACTGGTATTCTATAATATAGACGATTATAAGCAAAAAATAGTTCTACATATTTTTCAACCAGATCTAAAATAGTTTGTCACTCAATTACCATACTTTGGCTAAAACGTCACTTATTCCTGGCATTACTCACGGATCATAGCCATGGAAGCGCGAAACAAACTTCGGATTTCCTTTGTCTAGCTTGAGCCGATTTGAATTAGAACTCCATAATTAGCGCACGTTCCGAAAAGCCTTTTGAACTTAAGAACATACAGTCCTGTAATCAACTCATTAGGCGCTAGCGTTTCATGTATTAGCTTATAAATCCAAACGCATTTTATTAACTCTCTACTATGTAAAGAGAAAAAAGAGGGGCTTTTTGATGCCCCCCCCCCAAAAATTTTTATTGTTTTTGTCTCTAAATTCCCAGCGTTCTTTGAATAATAAATGTTTGCTGTATATGATTATCAATACATCAAGAGCAGAACAATGCTCCCCAAAGAATGGTTCATTATGATTAGTTTTGTGAACCTGTCTGTTTCTCACAACGTCTTATATATAGAGCTCATGAGAAATAGATTAGTTGAAACGATAGCTTGGCAAGACGAACAGTATTGACACCAAGGGGAATTCCCGTTGCAAGGTTGTTAGACTGCCGGACAAGTATTATCAAAGGTCAAAACATGAATTTAAAAATGTTGATCGCAAAAGTTTAGTCAGTTCAGTAATTGTAGAGAGCGGGCGGAGATGAGTAGCTTGAGGTTTAAAAGTTACTATTGGTCAGTGGTCCTGGTCGGCCTTGTTCTTGGAGTAATGCTATCTGTGCAATTCCGTATTACCAGGGATGTGCAGCATAATAAGGCTATCCAGAGAGCACAAGAATTGGCGGACCAGGTGGAACAGATGAAAAAAGAACACGAAGTTCTGCAAGCGCAATTACTCAGAATGCGCGGGCAACTGGAAGGTTTGTCCAATGAGTCTCTCTCGCCGCAAATTAAAGAAGAGATGGAGCTCGCGACGATTTTCGCAGGTTTGACCAAGCTTACCGGCAGCGGTGTGGAAGTGACCTTAAGAGACAGCAACGCTTCACAAAAATTCATAGACAATCCAAACGCCTATCTCGTGCACGATGAAGACATATTAAAAGTAGTGAACGAACTTAAAGCGGCAGGAGCCGAGGCTGTCGCGATTAATGGGCAGCGCGTGATAGCCGCCACCGAGATCAGCTGCAACGGCCCCGCTATCAGAATCAATAAAAAAGCGCTTGCTCCTCCTTTTGTCATAACTGCCATCGGCAGCCCTGAAACCATGGAAAGCGCCTTGAAGATGAGGGGCGGTGTAATTGACTACTTGCAGTTTTTTGGCATCCAGGTTTCGGTTAAAAAGCTGGAGCAGCTAACAATCCCGGCTTATTCGGGAAGCATCAAGTCGGATTATATAATAGAAGCGGATATTGACACTGAGTTTAACGCGTTAAATCAATCTTAAAAAAGAGCTCAGAGAGAGGTTTTAAGTTTGAAGAAAAGGATTTTTTTCTTGTCAATTTCCTTCGTTGCCGTTTTGTCGGGAGTGATCCTGGGCTACCAGTTTCGCGCCACCAGCGCCGGCAATAATGTTGTCCCCCTGGATAGAGAGCAGGAATTGGCTTTGGAGAAAAAAAGCCTGGTAGAGGATTTGTATGAAATGCGGGTAGAAATTTCCGATCTGTCAGCCAGGCTGGACCAGGCCGGGGTAGGGCAAAGAGAGGCTGAGCAAGCGCTGGAAAGGGAACTGGCCAGAATAAGACGATTTGCCGGCTTAGCCCCGGTGTCCGGGCCGGGAGTGGAATTGGTTGCGCAAATTCACCCGGAGCAGGATGGGCCCGGTACTGTCCAGCCCCCAAAAGATATCACCGACGAACATCTTTTAAAAATTGTTAACGAATTAAACAAAGCGGGCTCGGAAGCCATAGCCATAAATGGCCAGCGGATCACGCCCATCAGCGAGATACGCTTGGCCGGCAGCCACATCAACGTTAACGGGACTCCCATTTCACCTCCTTACCATATCACCGCCATCGGCAATGCCTCCGCTATAAAGAGCAGGCTGGAATTAAAAGGCGGCCTTGTCGACATCCTTAACGAATATGGCATTTCTGTTGAAACGCAGGAAAGAAATGAAGTTATGATACCGGCTTTTGCAGGGGAGCTAAATTTTGAATATGCGAAACCTCTAAAAGAGAACTAATCCCCATACGTTATTCACCGACATAATATGCCATGAAATCCCAACACGAAGTATAGCCGTGAAAACCGAAAAGATCCTCCCTACAGGAAGCAGTTCCGCTAATTTTTCCGGCTGCCCGCCGTCAGCCCTGATTATCCAGAGCGTGTTGTCCCGCGCGTACAGGATGCGGTCCCCATCTTTAGCCCAGAGCGGCTGGCATACGCCTGTTCCGGCCGCGGTTAGGGATGAGCGCCAGTCGCCCGTCACCTAAAGCAGACCCTGCCGGACGAAAGCCAGATCGCCTTGATCCTTGAAGGCCGCCGTATTTACATCCGGGGATTCGCTGCCGGATCGCCGGAGGCCGGTGAACTTCCTGGTTCCGCCGCTTGAACAGGCGTGGCGACAGCCAGGGTTTTTAAAGTTTGATTTAAAATGGTTGCCAGTTCCGCACGCGTTATTTTCCCGTCAGGCCTGAATTCATTGCCGGTGTACCTCATTATGCCGGTGTTGAAGACAAAGCTGATGTCGGATTGTTGTTTTTGGGTCAAATTTGTCGTGTCGGTATAATCCGGCCACATCATCGTGGTAACTACCGACAGCTTTTTGGCCGTAAAAGAATCGACTATCGCGCTGGCTGCTTCGGCTCTGGCAATAGTTTCATGGGGCCTAAATTTTCTGTCAGCGGTATTAAAGATATTTTTATAGCCTGTAATCATGGCAGCCTTGCCGTACCATGAATTATCCTCCACGTCGTCATACAGGTCGGCGGGGACAGGCGCTTTGATAAACTGTAAATCATCTATATTCAAATCAAAGGTTTTCACTAAACATACCGCCAGTTGCGCCCGGTCAACAAACTCGTCCGGGCTGAATTTATTATCCCCCGTGCCGAGCATTATCCCTTTTTCGTAAACGGCTTCAATATCGGCGGAGGCTTGATGCGACTGAATGTCGTCAAAGGGTGCCCGGGCAAAGCCGGCGTGCGGGGCTATTAGAAGAGCTGATAACAAAAAAAACATAAGGAAAGCGCGTCTCATTTTTTTCTCCTCTTTCTCTAAATTGTATTTAAATTATGGACGACGGAAGACATGAAAAGGTTCACGCTAAAGCGGATAGAAAAAATTGGGTATGGTAATAAAGAGTAAGCAACGGCCGGCTTTTGCATGGGATACCAATAGCGAGAAGGTGTAAACACAATAATGTCGAAAATGTAAGTAATAATCATATCGGACGAATGGGTGGACTTATTCATACTGTAAAAAATAATAAAAGTTGAGCACGAGAAAAAACGAGAAAAAATGAACGACAATAACGACAGAGATAATTCTGCCATAAAAACAACAATAAAACAGAAATACCTGGGTAATAAAGGCATAGTTGTATTTTTAGCGCTGCTAAGCGCTTTTGTGCCGCTTTCAACCGACCTATATCTCCCTGCCTTACCCACCATGACGGATTATTTCCAGGTGCACGAATTCCAGACAAATCTTACCCTGATTCTGTTTTTTATTTTTTTCAGTCTCGGAACTTTGGTCTGGGGGCCGTTGAGCGATAAATACGGGCGCAGGCCCGTTTTGCTTGTTGGTCTAACCGGCTATACTATTGCAAGCGTTTTGTGCGCCGTTTCGTTGAACGTCTACCAACTGATATTTTTCCGGATTCTGCAGGCTGCCGGTGGAAGTGCCGCCAACGCTTTGGCAACGGCTATTGTCAAAGACATGTATTTGGGCAGAAAACGTGAATCAATTCTGGCGCTGGTACAGTCAATGGTAGTGATCTCACCTGCCGTGGCGCCGGTCATAGGGGCGCTGTTGCTGACATTTACCTCCTGGAGAGGAGTTTTTGTCGCTCAGGTAATTATCGGCGTCATTGCCTTCACCGGAGCGGTCGTGTTTCAGGAAACGCTGAAGTTGCGAAGCAGGGGCAACCTCATTAATACATTAGGGCGGCTTGTCGTGGTGCTCAAAAACCCCGGGTTTTCTTCCTTGCTTATTATTTTCTCAATGACGGCCATACCAGGGATGGCATTCATATCGTCATCTTCTTACATCTATCAGGACACTTTCAGGTTGAGCAGCCAGGTATACAGCTATTATTTTGCCTTCAACGCCGCGGGCATGCTGATCGGACCGCTGCTCTACATGAGACTTTCAGCTCAATTTAAACGATTTTCGATCATTAACGCCTGCTTCGCCGCTATGATCTTGAGCGGGTTTCTGGTTTGCGCGCTGGGAAGGCTCGGACCGTGGGTGTTTGCGGTATTGCTGCTGCCCGCGACGATCGTGGGAAGCTGCACCCGCCCGCCGAGCACATATCTTATGCTGGAACAGCAGAAAGGCGATGCCGGTTCGGCATCGTCGCTGATGAGTTCGTGCGCGACAGTGATGGGAAGTGTGGGAATGATAATCGTTTCCCTGGGTCTGGGTAATTTAGTTCTGATTGTCGGCGCGCTGAACATTATATTCGGATTGCTTTGCGGAGGATTGTGGCTGGCCGTAACAAAAAGACCGTTTTTAAATGTTGTGCGGGAAATGTGAAACAATAGGGCAATAGATAAGAAAACGTCTATGGATTAATAAGCCATAGACGTTTTTCTTATCTATTGCAAAACCGTTCACATGTTTTAAAAGTCTATATAAAGTGATAGGCTTTTTAACCGGTTAAAGCTTTGAACGCGGAAAAACGGGAGGAATTTTATGGTTGTTGTAGATCCGGATAGGGTTAGAAAGGCGTGCCGGGGTGACTCCGACGCTTTTTTAGAACTTATTCAGGAGAGAAAGGACGATATATACAAGCTGATATACACCTATGTAAAGAATAGAGAGGATGCCCTGGATGTGCTTCATGATGTCGTTTACAAGCTGTATATATCCCTGAAAAAGCTTAAAACCCCGGAGTTTTTTAATGCCTGGTTGATCAGAATCACGGTAAACTGCTGTATCGATCAATTGAGAAAGAGCAAGAAAATTGCCGGCTTCGAAATAAAATATGACGATCCTGGAGCATTGGAACAAATTGCTGACGACAGTCAAAATCACGGGGAGCTAATCATCTCCAACATTGACTTATTCAATGCCATAGACAAGCTCAGCATAGAACAGCGAACTGTAGTTATTTTAAAATACTTTCAGGATCTAACCCTGTCCCAAGTCGCGGAGGTGCTGGCATGCCCGGTTGGAACGGTCAAAACCAGGCTGAATAAAGCACTGCGTTATTTAAGACGGGAACTGAAGGAGGGATATTAATGAGTAAAAATTATCAAGATGATTTCAACCATATAGTGGTTCCTGAGGAACAAGTGGACATGGTCATCCAAAAGGCCGTCAACAAAGGAAAAAGGCGGCTAATAATAAAAAAACGAATAATGGTGAGCATGTCGGTGGCCTTGCTCTGTGTTTGCATCCTGGGCAGCGGCTTTGTGTCAACTTCGGTGGCCAGGGTGTTGGTAAACATACCGTTTGTCGGCTCGGTATTCGAAAGGGAGAAGTTTGTTTGGAGCGGTCTGGAAAATGTAGATGGCGAAGATATAACTAAGCTGGATGATCTGCAGATTACCGACCATGGGGTTACTGTGGCGATTCGGGAAGCCTATTATGACCAGTCAGGTTTCACTGTCGGATATGTGGTCAGCGGCGCAGAGCTTTCCGACGAGACGGTTTTCCATGCGAATTTTTATTATAACGGGCAAGGTATTTCCGGGGGAGGTGGAGCCAGTTACGAGAAGATATCCGATAAACTTTACGTTGGCTTAACGCAATTCCACCCTGGCCCTGAATTCTCTTTCCCTGATAGTATCGACCTTGAGGTGATATTGGCCGATGATATGGAAAAAATTAATAAAAGCCCTTACCGCTTTAAAATCCCCCTATTGCGCAGCAATGCGGATGCAAAGACCAAGGAATTGCCGGTGATGAAAGCTGCGGATAATGGGGAAAGGACACTTCTGCTGAAAAAGATAGTTTTTACTCCAGTTTCCACGGTGGTTGACTATGAATATACTCATCCTTTAGGCGACAGAGAAGAAGATGGTGGTGATAACTATGATGTGAAGCTGATAAATGGCAGCGGCATTGAATTGAATCCCGGTTCTTTCAGCCGGCATGGCAGTATGAATGAAGAAAAGCTGGTTGATGCCTGCCGGGTCAACTTCCCGGCTATCAACGAACCCGCCGGCAATATGGCTTTTGAACTTCTATTGCCAGAAAACCAGAGTATCAGGGTTGATTTTGAAATAAAATAAAGACAACCGGAAGCACAAGCGGACAGGCAGAGCGTCACCGTGCGGTGAGGTTCGGAAGGTTTGAAGGCAAACCTCTGAACGAAGCGAAAGCGAACCGGGGTCGGCAGGTGTCCACGCAACCTTGGATAATAAATGGCTAAGGGAGATCGGGCTGATTTCGCTAAAATCTATCTGCCGGAAATTCGTGTCTCAAAGGTCAGAGTAAGGGTTTGGAGGAGCCGTTGTGCGATGACCCGCCTGCGCACGGCTCTGTGAGAGGGGCAGTTTAGCTGCCCCTACTCGATTTTTAATGGGACCATTCAGGTTTAAAAAATAATTATGTGGGCCTTTTATGGGAACCTTTAGTTTTCAGCGTTTTCAATAAGCTGCGGCTCGCTCTCCGCAATCTTATACTGGCGCTCTTCCACTACAGCCCCATCTTCCCTGGTTTTCCTGAAAACTATAAGATCATAACCGTCAACGGTTTTGCCCTGGGAGGTCTCGTAGATATATCTGACTCCGTTTTCAATCCTTTCTCTGGTGCCGAGCCAATACGGGCAGTTGTTGAGAAATGCATCGTATTTGGTATTATATCCAAAGAAAAGCTTGTTGGACGCGTCCACATTGATATCCGGCAGCTTCCTGGCCACATGATCCGCGCTGACCGCCGCCGCCCTCCCGATGCCTTTTAAGTACTCTGCCGCCTGCGCCTCCTGCTGCCTGGCAAGATCCGCATAGTCTTCCTGGGAGGACAGTACTCTGTCCTGAAGTTTTCCGGGAAACATTTTTTTTAGCGAGTCCACGTACCCCGCTCCATCCTGCGGCTCTTTATAATCCAATAAAGAGTACGCGCCGTTTTCATCCTTGGAAAATATCATTACCGTTGGAATGGCTCCACTGCCGCTGACCTTGGTGAAAATGCCGTTTTCAAAGCCGAAAATCCCGATGCTCGCTATTGTGTATACCTTAACCGTCCCGTTGTTCTCTTCGCTATCCAGGATGATGTGTCCTTCAGTTACTGTTTCTCCCGCACCGTACGCGTAACTTCGAGATTTTATAGCCATGCCTGCCGCGCTATCCATATCTCCTGGTTTTTGGTTTAAGTACAAGGTTTCTTCCCCGATAACCATACCCATCCCCGGCTGGACAGTATAATACATCAAGCCGTCGTAAACAATCGTCACCTGCTTTTCATCTATCCTTTGCCCCTGTGCGTCCAGCAGAGTGACAGTCACCTGGCTTTGGCTGTCCGCAGGGAGCTGGCCGGCCGGAGCGACGGGCGACCAATAGACCGGGGTATCCAAGGGCAGTTCAACCGTTGACAAGTTTTTTGACACCTTGCCGGTAGTGACCTCCCAGGTAAGAAGCGTCCCGCTTTCTGTTGCATAGCGCGCTTTGGTGGCGGAACCGCGGTATTCCGCCGCAATCCGTATCCCCGGCGTACTGGACATGATCAGCGCGTATTTTTCAGGGTACACGTGCAGCCGGAAGGCCAGACTCTTTAACAATGTCTCAAGCGCATTGATATCCTTTGCGTATTCCCGCAGGTCATTATCATAGCTTTTCTGCACTTCATCTCTTGAATACTGGTACTGGTATGCAGAGGGTTGGTCCGCCCCTTTGACATTAAAGGTGATCACATCAACGTTGTCAATCAACGCGAACATTATCACCGCATTATCGCGGAGAGCCGCTTCAACTTGCCGGATGTCCAAATTGACACCGCTAAAATCGTAGTCAACCGTAACGCCATAAGGAGCGGATTGGGTCTGCAGCGAAACCGCCCGGCGCTGAGCAGCATACGGCAGGTTGCTGATCAGGTTGACCACCCTGCTGTTGTCTCCCACGTAAGCGGTTTTATATTTAAAAAGCGCTTCCGCGTTATAACCGGCAAAACCTGATGAGGGGTTCCGCCCGGCCAGACCGTCTGTCAGCAGTACGGGGCCCAACACCGCTAAACAAAGCAATCCTATTACCAGCGCCAGTCTCCTGCGGCTCTTGAAAAAGTCGGCCATCTTGATCATGTTTATCCTCCGCTCAATATTCTTCCGGTCGTCCACCATGCCGAGCAGCTTCGGGGCAAGCTCCGGCGCGGCAAAACCCTCCAGCGCGGCCAGCAGCGCCCGGCCGTAATCTTTGTATTCCGTACTCTCCAAAACAGAGAGCACCAGCTCGTCGGTAGCGACTTCCATATCCTGCCGGATGCGCCGGAAGCAATACCAGATAACCGGATTGAACCAGTGCACAGTCTGTAAAACCAGCAGAAGATAGTTTACCGGCACATCTTTTCTTTTATAATGCGCCAGTTCGTGCAGCAGGATATATTCAAGCTCTTTGTCGCTTAAATTCAACACCGCCGGGGATAAAAGAATTTTAGGCGATCTCAGACCAAACAGGGAGGGTGTGCCAACCGAGTCCTGAATAATAAGTGAGATGTCGGTGCTCCTGTCGAGCCCCATTTTAACCTTACAGACGTCAAAAATATGTAATATCCTTTCATCTTGCACCGGCGAGCCCCGGCGCAACTTTCTATGCAGCGAATAGCAGGTGAAAACAAGACACAGCATTGTTAACGCCGCACCGGCGGCCCAGGCGTAGGGCAGCAGGCTCTCAATCATTGCCGCCGTTTTAAAAGCCTCGGCTTGCTGTTGGGCAGGCGGCTGATATGGCAGTGAATTCCCGGCTTCCCAAGAAGCCTCGTGCCGCTGTTCCATTTGATTCGCGATCCCGCTCATATTCTGCCGCGGCACCTCCGGCACCGTGTTAAAAAGGCTTACCGCGCTTTCGGGGCCAAACGGTATCAAAAGCTTCAATACCATAACTATCCAAATGAGATAGTGCCACTTGGCGCTTAATCTGTTTTTCAATACCCCTTTGATTAAAATAATCACCAGCCCCGTAATGGTGGCATAAAAAGAAGCTGTTAGAACGTAGTGAAAAATTTCAGCCATAATCATAACTCCTCATCCAGCAGCTTTTTTAAGCTGTCTATCTCCGTCTGGGATATCTTCTGCTCCTTGATAAAACTGGCGATCATCAGATTTAACGAGCCGTCGTACACCTTTTGCAGAAAGGATTTGCCGGCGTAGGCCCGGTATTCGCTCTGGCCGACCAGCGGCGAATACAAAAACGCCTTGGTTTCAGTTTTTTCAGCTTTTATTGCCCCCTTTGCGGCAAGGCGGGTGATCAGCGTCTGAATAGTTTTGGGCTTCCATTCTGAGGTAGTTGTCAGTCTATGTACAATCTGTGCACTTGTCGCGTGGCCAAGCTCCCATAGTATCTTCATGACCTCCAACTCGGATCCTGAAATTTGCGGCAATCCTTTCATTCAGGCCCCCTCCATATGATTACATTTGTAAGTTTGATTCTAATATTACATTCGTAATCCAATATTGTCAATACTGATCCTCTTATTGTAAAACTAATAATTATACGGGCTCATAGTAGATTGGGTTGTTCAATCTAGAATAAAAAATTCGCTGGCAAATGCAGTTTTACAGAAAGACAAGGTGGCTGACGTTCTGGGAATTTTAAAAAGCGCGTTGGAAAAAAGTCAGCAAGAACTAGACCGATTAAAAAAAGAAAAACAAATTTTGGTTGAAAGCATATAGTAAAATCTTGCTATACCATATCATGTTCAGAGGGATTAATCAGTAGAGTATCTTTTGAAAATGAGGAGATTACTTCATGTCTATCATCAGCGATGACCGGACAGGATTGTTTCATTTACCGATCCAGATAATCTCTACACCGATTCCCCCGGCAGAGGCTAGAATTTCGGGATCTCCGGTGACCACCGGCGCATCTAGCTCTTTGCCTAACGAGAGCACAAAGGAATCGGCATAGGACAATCTCCCTTTCGCTTTAATCCGGGCGGCATCTCTTACCTTCGTCCAGGTTGCTTCGACAAGGACGAGTGATTCTTCAGCCAAAGTATTTTTTACCACTTCCTCAGCCACCTGCTCACCCTTCCTGCGCAAAAGGATGTAATAAATCTCTCCCAGACTAATAATGCTCATGAAAATCTCCGGCTCTTGAGCGGTGATGATTTCAGCCACGGTTTGCGCGCCAGGTTCGTCCTCAATTAAGGCGAGGACGGCATAGGTATCAAATACATATCTTTTGGGGCTCAATACTTCTCCTGCTTTCTTTCTGTCCTGCGCTCTTTGAGCAACATGTCTGTTAATTTTTCGTCTTTGCTCATGTATTTACCCCTAATGCTCAACAGAGGATTCCTGGGCAGGGGCCGTAGTATAATTGATCCATCAATTTCTTCGACAGCCAGTTTATCACCTTTTTTTAAACCATATCGTTTTCGCAAAAAAACAGGAATAGATATTTGACCTTTTTCCGAAATGGTAACTTTATGCATTAATCTTACCTCCGGCAACAATCTTACTCCTACTTATTATACTACTTCAGTTATTGCCAAAGCAAATAATTGTGCAATGCTATTCATATCCTGGAAAGCAGCAGCGGAAAATGAATTCCGGAAAAATTGTGTACAGGTAGAAACCCCAATCGTTGTAAAAAATGATAGTTTTCCAGAATGCTGGGAAAAAATCGACAGGCGGCTGAAGGATGTAGAGGAGAACGTGGGATCCGATGTAAATTTACATGGTTAGTTTTGGTGAACCGGTTAGTTCCCAACACCGTCTATAATATTGAGGCTTGATAGATTAGATTACCGTTCTTACCGGTATATTTATGTTTATATTTGTCATCAGCGACGACCGGACCGGCTTGATTTTATTGGCAGTAAAGGTGGAAACCTGTTGGGCAATGAGAGGATGGGAGATACGCTGTACCGAGCAGGGGATGATGCAGTTGATAAGGAGAATTCTTTTTATAACGCTTGTTTTCATAATGATTGTTGGTATAATTATCAATGTCATGGGTCGTATATATTCTACGATCCCCATACAAAGAGCAATATTTGACAACATTCAGATAATAACATTCAATATTCAAAGATCAATACTTGAATCCGTGCAAGGTATTAAGAAACAAGTATTGCCTGTCACGGCAGAGTTCCGGGGGAGGGAGGCGGCCTTAAGTTCGCCTTGCCTCGCCGTGCAAAATTATTCACCGGCAGACTCTACCGCAAAATTGAGCGTGTATAATTTTGAAACGGGCCATGAGAATACCGTTTCCACCAGCGGAAAACACATCTCCGGCTTTGATGTCGAAGGCGCGAATGTCGTTTGGGCCGACCTCCGCAATGAAACGCGGGACCCGATGCGGCAAGAACCATCGGGACAGTTTACATATAATGGTAGCAAGCAGTCCCAACCCCTTATATCCGGCCCATATGTCGCTTTTTTATACGACACTCAGGTGAATCCCCGCTATCAGGTGGTCAGGCTGCCGGATAAATTGACTCCCTGAAATGTTCCTAATTAAAAAACATCCTGATGAAACATTCCAATGCGGTGACGGCAGGTTTACATTGAGGTTAATATACATGGAAATGTACTTGTACGGATTAATGGCGTTGACTTTTATTATCCACACGACAGATACGCTTTCTTACTCAGTTAGATTAAGTTCGGTTAAGAGCGGGCAATTTGCCTTATCTGTTTCTCTTTTTAATATTTTTGTTCTTTTTTCCCGCACGGCAAATATGTTGCAGGGGCCGTTAATCGGTGTATTAATCGGTACAAGCGTTACAACAGGGATTGATCCAATTAATGATATCCGTAAAGTTGTATTTGCTTCAACCGGAGGCACGCTGGCGGGTATAGTCCTGACACCGACATTTCTGAGGATTTTCCTTTATGCCGTTGCCAGGCTGGAGTCAACCGGTTCAGTGCCGCTTCTTATTATTCAGGCTCTCAGCGTTAATAATATTAAACTCATTGCGAAAAATGGCGTATTGCCTTCCAAACAAACATTTCAAAATATCCGGTGCCGCGATATACCGAAAAGATTATTATTATTCAATACGCTGCTGACAGCGGTGTATACTGTTGGCGTGCTGTCCGCCTTTTATTCCGCGACATTAGTCGCGCCCGAGTATCAGCTGGCGGCCTCATCGTCTTCAGGAATGATTAACGGAGTAGCGACAATTCTACTGACCCTGGTCGTTGACCCCAGGTCCGCGATAATTACAGATCAAGCCTTTAGAGGAGACAGACCTTACGGTGATGTAAAAACTCTGGTTGTTCTGCTAATGGGTACAAAATTATTGGGCACGTTAATGGGACAGGTTATTTTAATACCCGCTGCAAATTTGATATCATGTTTCTATAGATAGAAGTGTTTATGTTCAGCGCCCGCCGGGGAACGCCTGGGTATACAAGAAAGATATAGTACTAAATACGAATTAGGAAAAACATTACGCTCTGCCAACTTTCATAAAGAAAAAGGATTTACCTGTTTTTACATGTTCAAGTTCATTTTTTTGCTTGTCTTAACGGTAAGAACCTTTATCGCATATTGCAAACTGAAACTGATCCCGAAATGCCAGAGAAAGATGCGATCTATCGTTTTTTAAATTCTTTCCGGTACAATTGGCGAAAATTTTTACTTGCCCCGAGTTTAACTGTCATTAAGGAAACCATTGAACCCTTGAACCAGCACAACTGGAAAAATGTTCCCCTCATGGTGGTGTTACTTCGTGGTTCTCTTGGTAGCATTGTATCTGCCGGCGATGCTGTCACATTGAAAGCCTTGCTATTTTGGGCTTCAGAACATAAGCGGATAAAAATTCCTCCGCCCAGTTCTCCGCATCCACCTCCAGCAGATATACCTTCTGAGATATACCTTTGGTCATCCTGGGGTATTTTTTGTGCTCCCCAGTGTAATATTGCCAGAAGTGTCTCAGTTCGTGGGCAAGGACATGTAGAATTTTTCTTTTTAGTAGTTTTTTAGAAAACATACATAGTCTTGGCAGCCTAAACCAGTCTAAAATTTTTATACAGGTTATGTTGTTGATATACAATACCACCACAGCCCCTGCGAGTTCATTTTTTTTCTGGTCTTTAAAATAGGTGAGGCATGTTCCAAACATATCGTCGCATGAATCACCAAGCTTAACGATGAGGTTTTCAGGTTTCTCCCAGATGCCAAGCTTCTTAAGAATAAACATTATGTATTGGTTTATAACTTCCTTGGCAACGGACATAATTTCACTTCTTGCCAAAAGCATTTCTAGTCCTCCTTTGATAATGGTTATTTCTGGAACACCCAATATAAGAGTCTTCAATTCAGTAAACTCTTTTTTTTTTAATATTTTGACCATACTAGGGGATATGTAAACATCCAAACAATGGGTTTTATTACAGAAAAAGCCACAGTGCTGGATTTCAGTTTTGCGCGTCTCTGGGATTGTCGATGAAAAGGCAATAGCTGAGGCTCTAGGCAAAACGGTTACCTGGGATGAGGAAACCATGACGGTGGATATTATTTGATTAGTTTTAGCGCAGGGATAAAAATTGAAAGCGAATAAGCCGCTCTCCTGATTCAAAGGGCGGCTTTAATATTGAAGGGAGTGTAATGTATATGGATAAACAGTCAAGATGGAGCAAGGTGGTCTGGACAGCGATGGCAGCTTTAGTATTGTTCATTCTGAAAAACTATGGACTACTGGGTCCTACAGGTTTGCCGAGAAAGCTCTGGACAACTAACGACACTTATTTTTGCCGTTCTTTCAACGTTTGCTTTTTCCAATGATTAACCCGCGGAGTAACATCTGCGGGTTATGCTACTGGCATTTCGGCCGCTTAATATTCAGTAAACAACTAACCCGCCAGTGGTGCTGGCCCTGCGGGCTTTTTTGTATGTGTAGGTTAAATTATTTTATAAATTGTTCTTTGTAATCTTCATTGGCCAATTTAATTATGTTTAGGGCCTCGTCTTTTCCATATACATCAACAATTTCACATTTATTATTTTGACTTTTGGGAGCTTTTTTATATGTTAAAAAATAATGTTCAAGTCTTTCTAAAACTCGACTAGGGCATTGATTAATATTTTCCCACTCTCCATAAAGTGCATCATCTTTTAAAACAGCTACTATTTTATCATCCGCCTCGTTATTGTCTATTAATTTTATACCTCCGATTGGTATTGCTTTTAATAAAATATTTCCATGTGTTACTATTTTTTCAGTCAAAACACATATATCTAAAGGATCTTTATCTCCGATTATATCTTTTCTAACAAATTTGGTTCTGCAGTGTTTTGCTACCCTTTCACCGCAGTAAGTTTGAGGTATTAGCCCATATAAAGTTGGACAGATATTAGAAAATAATTGAGGCCTATCAATTTTTAATAGCCCTGTTGTTTTATCTAATTCATATTTTAGTGTATCACTTGGAGTTACCTCGATATATGCGTTTACGATATAAGGATGTTCTTCGTCTAATGGTATACCATGCCATGGATGCGCAACATATTTATTCATTTAATAAAATCTCCTTTATCACTTTTCATCCAGAAATTATGATAAAAAATTTTAAGCAGCATGTTAAAAGTCTCTTTACCAATAATGGTTATAAAGTCAGGTGAATCTACCAGTATGTCGAATTTATAATAGAAGCTACTTCCTTTTAACAAGTAATATCATATTAAAATTACCGGTAGCTTGTCAAGTATACCCTTAGGTAACTCGCTAATCTATTTTAGATATTGACCTTTTTGACATCATAATACGTAGGGAATTCTAAAAAATCCTGGTCTTTTTGGTTTAATGCTGCAAGGATGGAAAACTGTTTTATCAAATTTAGTTGGCCACCTTATTTTAGCATTAGACTATTGTACTAACTATTGAAAAACATAACATCATAAACACAGATTTCCGAGTTCAAAAAGGATTTAGTGGTTTTGAAGAACACTTCTATGTCCCAGCGTTTTCCGTAAATCCGAATGATTTCTTCATCAGTGATTACCCTCTAAATCAATACCGATTTGAACGATGGCATTTGCCAAAATCCTAGCTCTACCGCGTTTTTTGAGAAGTTCCTTATAGAGGGTGTCAAGAGTGACCTTTTCCCCTTTATAGGTGTTATGAAAGTTGGCAGAGCGTAATGTTTTTCCTTTCTTCTTGGTTTGGTAGTCTTTGCAACTCTATTTTACCAAGAAAAGGGTGTCTTTTGTGTTTTCTCTGCAAATAAGAGTCGAAATAACTTAGTTATATCAAGGCTTAAGAGCCATTATCCATGTGAGAAAGTTGAGTTATTTATCTGACAGCCTTAAAACGGCTCTTTTGCCGGGGTAAAATGCTCTTTAACAAAAGATGGCGCGTCAGCTTCGGAAAAGAATCCGGAAATAATCTCGCCGTTGTTTTGCGGGAAAACCACTTTATATGCCGCCTGTTTACCGCTTATGCTGTAATTTCGCAAACACAGCTCCAACTTATCCGGGTCGGTGATCTTTAGGACGCCTGGTTTTCTTTCTAATTCCGGAATCGGAATATCCCGGTTTATGGCAACCCCCGGCTTGTCCGGCTCCTGTTTGTCCTGGTCGGTCATCCTGTACACAAACGCGCTGGTGATATCATCACCCGGCAGCAGCCGGGCCTGGTTGTATCTCCCGGTTTCTTTAAGCCACTGTTCGAAATCAGCATATGATTTTTCCCAGCTCAGGTCGACTGTGCGATTATTCTTCAAATAAACGGTGATGCCGGCCCAGGATTGCTTGTTGGCGTTGGCCTGCATCTCTTCGTAGGTCTGATCATAAATGTCGCGGCGCAGGGCGTCGACGGCCTGCGCGATGAGCTCCGGGTCGACGAAGCGCACTTTTTTATTTGCATAAAACGCGCTAATTTCGATCATGTCCACATCGGCAGGGTTTGTGCCGAGAATGCTATAACGCATTTCCTTGTATTCCTGTGATTCATATAAGGGTTTTAATATGTCCGCGTACTCCGGCGCGGCAATCTTGTACTGCCGGTAAATATGGCTGCCGTTTTTCATCTCGTAGGCCAGACAAATCCCTTCGGAATAATCTTTCGTACGTTGTGACAAGAAGAAATCTTTTTCTGCCAATCGATTGGCCAGTATTTTTTGATGCAGCGAATAAATACGGGCTATGTTGTCCTTTTCGGTAAATATGAGCTTAACGGGCAGGGGACTATAGGTGTTGTGCTCAGAAGCCAGCGGATCCTGAGCAGGCACAAAATTTAAAGCGTAAAAGGAATTATCCAGGTATATGCTTTTCACTTCACTCAGCGCAGGCAGCCTTTTTTCATAGCCGGTAAAATCGTAATGAAGCAGACCAATCAGCCCGATCATAATCAGGGCGTAAACACCATACCCCCGGATGCTGCGCCACTGAAAGACCTGCAGGGATTTGTTCAACAAAATTTCGATCAGCATATAAGCCAGTATGGAGCCCAGAAAGTAACCGAAATATGTCCAGCCCGGACTGTCCTGGGCGCTGTTAAAGTAACTGCCGAGTAGCAGCATAAAGCAAAAGGTGGCTGAATACTTGAAAAGAGGGCGCAGCGCCTCGAAAGTAATGGCATTGCCGGCCGTTTCTATGTGGCGCCGCTGATAGAGATGCCTGCCCGCAAAATACAGCGCGATGCTGCTTAACAGGTAAACCGCGATTTCAACATTGGGAACAGGCCGTATGGAAATCTCGGTCAGCCTGATCAGGGGCGAAAGTTTTTCTATTTTCTCTAAATAGTAATCATATGCGAAACCGTAAATGTACCTGTTAATATTGTGCAGGAGCAATAGGGACAGCCCGCTGGGCAGGAGGAGCAGAATATAGCTTAACACGCCCTGCAGGGTGGTCATGCCGGTAATCATGCCGACGGCCGCACTCGTCATAAAGAAAAGCAGATTAATCAGCAGGCTGATATATAACCAGGAAAGTATGGCGCCGTTTATTTCATTAATTCCCAGTCCGGCAGCCAGCGCCCAGGAAATCAGGGCGATGAGGATAAGCGGCGCAAACAGGAGCAGTATCCCGGCGGCAATGTGGGTATTGTACAGGGTTTCCCGCCTGACGGGCAAAGCGTGTGCCGCATCAGCCGCCTGGCTGTCCTGCAAATAACGGAACAACAGCAGGCCGGTCAATACGGGGACGAGGATCAACGCCATAACATTTAAAAAAGATTGATTGGTATCAAACTGAAACATGCGGGTTAGCGTATATATATGCTGTATTCTTACCTCTTCCAGCTTGCCGTGCAGCATAAGCACTTTAAGCGGGAGACTTAAGAGCAGTACCAGCAAATATCCGGCGCCTAGCCAGGCGAATCTTTTAAAATCGTTGAGCAGTATGCCTCTATTGATCAAGGATGTTTTTGATTTCATAACCATTGTCCCCCATTTCGTATATGAATATTTCCTCCAGGGTGAGCGGCAGGATATCCAGGACGGCTGGCTGATAAGACCGCACGCGTTTGATTATATCTGCATGGGCGCCGCGTACGATTAAAATCAGCACGCTGCCTCTCTTTTCCTGGTAAAGCGGCTGCATGTCCTGCAGCAGGGCGGGGGGTGTTTCTCCGCTGAAGGCGACTTGAATTTTATGCACGTCCGCTTTCAGGTCGTCCAAATCCTTCTGCATCAACATTTCCCCCTGATGCAAAATGCCGATATAATCGCAGATGTCTTCCAGATCGCGTAAATTGTGGGAAGAAATCATGACGGTCATTTCTCTTTCAGCCACATCCTGAATAATCAGGTTCTTTACTTTTTGCCGCATCACCGGATCCAGTCCGTCAATAGGCTCATCCAAGAGCATAACCTCCGGCGTCAGGGCCAAGCTCAGCCAAAATGAGACCTGGCGCTGCATCCCCTTGGACAGTGTTTTTATGCGCCGCTTGGCCTCGATATTAAAAACGCCCTCAAGCTTTTCAAAACGCGCCTGGTTCCATTGAGGGTATATTTGGGCATAGTAATCAGCTGTATCTCGAATTGAGAAGTTTGGAAAAAAATACAGAAGATCAGGAATAAAAACTGTACGCGCTTTGACGGCGTCATTTTCAAATACCGGCTGCGCATCTATCGTGATTTCACCTGAATTCTGCCTGTAAATACCGGCCAGGAGTTTTAACAGTGTCGTTTTCCCGGCTCCGTTGGAACCGACCAGACCATAAATAGAGCTTCTTTGCACCGACAGGCTTACACTTTTAAGCGCTTCCGCATCCTGGAATTTCTTGCTGACCTTTTCTGCCTTAATCATCTATTTTACCTCCTTCACCCTCAGGTAAAAGTGTTTTAATCCGGGTGATGATATTCCGAGGGGGCATACCCAGATAGAGCATTTCCGACAAAATTCTGGAAAGCTCGTTTTCCAGAGTTTGCATGCGGGCAGTGTTGTCCTCGGGAACAGCAGGCCGGATAAAACTGCCTTTTCCCGGAATGGAATAGATATATCCTTGATGTTCCAGTTCCCGGTAGGCTTTCTGGATGGTATTCGGATTAATGGTCAATTCGCCGGCCAAAACACGCACGGCCGGTAATTGCTCGTCAGGCTTCAGCACCTTGTTTATGATGAGTTCCTTGATTTTCTCGACCAGTTGTTCATATATAGGCGCGCGGCTGCGCAGGTCCAGTTCAAACATAAAGCCCCTCCTTTCAATATTATCCGTACTATTACATATAGTACAATCAGTACAGTTGTGATTATATACCCATTATCCGGCTTTGTAAATACGTTTATCAGCCTAAATTTCTATATGACTAGAAGGTTTGGCTTAACGGGTGGAAATCCCGTCCGCAAAATTAAAAATCCGTGAATGGCAGCAACCGGCGGTTTTATGGTATTGTTACGTAGAGGAGCTTTACAAAGAATCAAGGTTTGAAAATGCCTGCGGTGGAGGACGAATATGAGAAAAATTTTATTGGTTGAAGATGATTTAAGCTTGATTGAAGGATTGAAATTCTCTCTTGCCAAGCATGAGTTTGAGGTAACTGTGGCAAGAACTGTTAAGGAAGCCAGGCACTGTTTTAATCAAAGCGAATATAATCTGGTTATTCTGGATTTAATGCTTCCTGACGGCAGCGGCTTCGATATTTGCAGAATGATCAGGCAGACCTCAAACATTCCTGTAATATTCCTGACCGCTTCCGATGAAGAAGTGAACATTGTCATGGGATTGGACATGGGCGGGGATGATTACATAACCAAACCTTTCAAGCTGAATGAGCTTTTATCAAGAATAAATGCCACGCTGAGACGTTCGGAACCGGTAAAAGAACAGGTGACCGAATTGCATGCAAATGGGATTGCCGTAAAGCTCTTGGAAGGCAGGGCGATAAAAAACGGGACCGATCTGGAGCTGACATCCGCCGAATACAGACTGCTGTGTCTTTTTATGCGCAATCCGCGAGTTATATTATCCAAAGAAAAGATAATGCAAAGCTTATGGGATTGCCGTGAAAGCTTTATAGATGACAACACTTTGGCCGTTTATATCAGCAGGCTGCGTGAAAAAATTGAAGACAATCCCAAACAGCCGTCATTTTTGACAACAATCAGGGGGATGGGATACAAGTGGAATATTATGTGAGGAGTTTGCTATGAGCAGCTTATTTACAAACAAAGATGCGAAAAAATTTTTTACAACACTAACATTGGCCTTACTGCTGGGGGTTATAATTGCTCAAATAATTGCCTATATAAATGCCGTTCAATTCAAAAATGAAATGATCATGCATGATTATGAACTGGCCGGATATTTGAGCGGCGAACATCCGGAACTGGCTTCAGAAATCCCATCTGCGTTTACGGCGGATAAGTTTAAAAATCATTTTGAAACGGGTAAAACCTTGCTTGAACAAGCGGGATACAAAGATAGCATGCGGCTGCATTTAATACCCAGGGTGAATGAGTTTTATCAAACAAATATGGCAACTAATTTTATATTTTCCGTTATAATGAGCCTGGCGATTTTACTTGCCGCCTTTTTGTTTTTGAGAGGCCATTACCAAAAAATAGACCGGCATAATGATGATGTCAATAAAATAATGAGCGGGGAAATAGCCACAAGGCTTGGCGACAGCGGCGAAGGAAGCCTGGCGAAGCTGGCGGCGTCCATTAATATGATGACCGCGTCACTGCACACGCATATTGAAAGAGAAAAACAAAACAGGATTTTTCTAAAGGATATTTTGACCAATGTATCCCACCAGCTGAAAACACCGTTATCGGCGCTTAACATGTATACCGAAATCATGAAAGATGAAAATATCGATAATAAAGTGATCGCAAGCTTTTTAAGTAAAAGTGAAAGTGAACTCGACCGTATGCAAATCCTGATCGCCAGTCTTTTAAAGATGGCGAAGCTGGATGCCGGAATTATTGAGATTAATAAAAAAGATTACATCCTGAACGACCTGATCAAACAGGCGGCCGACAGCTTTGAAATCAGGTTGGGCAAAGAGGGCAAGACCTTTGAAATAAAAGCCGGCGGCAGGGTGTCATACGCCTGTGACAAGGAATGGATGCTCGAGGCTTTGAGCAACTTGATAAAAAACGCCGTGGAGCATACCAGGGCGGGAAACCGCATCGAGGCTCTGATTGAAGAAACGCCGTTAATGGTAAAAATAACCGTCCGGGACGACGGAGCAGGCATTCACCCTGATGACATCAACTACATTTTTAAAAGATTTTACCGGAGCAGGTTTTCACAAAACAAGCAGGGCACAGGTATCGGACTTACCCTGGCAAAATCAATTATTGAAATGCATGGCGGCTTTATTTCTGTCGAAAGTGCGGTTGAAAAAGGCGCAATATTCACCGTGCATCTGCCCAAGCTTACAGAATTGTAAGCTTAAATTCATATTAGAGTAAGGTTGGGATGTTATCTTGTTGCTGAATAAGATAACTGAGGTGGGAAAATGGAAATACTTAAAGCCGCAAAGCTGTCAAAAACATTCGGAGAAGGCGAGACAAAGGTGGAAGCCTTAAAGGACGTGTCCTTTTCCGTTTCCAAGGGCGAATTCGTTTCCATCGTCGGGCCTTCCGGTTCGGGAAAAAGCACGCTGCTCAATCTGCTTGGAGCATTGGATGTCCCTACTTCCGGCAAGCTGTATTTAGACGGCAGGGACATATTCGCCATGCGGGAAAAGGAACTGGCGGTTTTCCGCAGGCGCAGCATAGGCTTTATCTTTCAGGCTTATAATCTGGTGCCCGAATTAAATGTTGAAGAAAACATTATCCTGCCGTTGCTGCTGGACTATAAAAAGCCGGACAAGCAGCATATTGACGAACTGCTGAACGTACTGGGGCTGACGGACAGAAAACACCATTTGCCCGGTCAGCTGTCGGGAGGGCAGCAGCAGCGCGTGGCCATCGGCCGGGCGCTGGCAGCCAGGCCGGCAATTATTCTGGCGGATGAGCCGACTGGAAATCTTGACAGCAAGAACAGCAGGGACGTGATCAATTTGATGAAAATGTCCGTTGACAGGTATCATCAAACCCTGCTCATGATTACGCACAATCAAAATTATGCTTCCTGCGCCGGCAGGGTATTCAGCATGGAGGACGGCATGCTAAGCGAGTTGGGGGGCGCCGGACGATGAAAAACTATCTCAGTCTTGTCCCCAAATACCTGTCGGCCCACGCAAAGAAAACCAGGCTGACCATCGCCGGTGTTGCCGTATCGGTCGCCCTCATCACCGGTATTTTCTCCATGCTGGATGTCTTTATGCAGTTTGAAAAGATACAAGTTATCCATGACTACGGGAATTATCATCTTCTGCTGAAAGAGCCGTCCGGCCGGGAAACGCATGCCATTGCCAGCCGTATCGACGTAGAAAACGCCGGGGGATGGAAAGATCTTGGAGAGGCAAGTATCAACGGCGTCATGTGCAAACTCGGCGCGCTTGAGCAAAATTTCGCGGAAAACCTGAACATAAGGGTTATTGAAGGCGAATATCCGACAGCGGAAAATGAAATCATGCTTGAGCAGTGGGCGGCGGAGAACAATCAATGGAATTTAAAAACAGGCGACGCGGTTAAAATCGCTTTTGCTGACGGCGCGGCAAGAGAATTTATAATAAGCGGAATATTCAATGATCTCGGCGGCATGAAGGCGAAGGGAGTGCCGGGCGTGCTTCTTTCTGTCGGCGGCGCCGCTGCGGTGCATTACGCAAAAACGGATTTTTATTTTATTAAGTTTAAAAGCGGCGTAAATATACTTGCGGCGGAAAAAGAAATAAAAAGCGCCTTGAATATTGCCGACGACAGAATCGAGCGCAATGAACGCCTTCTTGCCGTCATGGGACAGAGCGGCCATAACGCGGCGACGGACTTTTATAAAATCGGGGCCATATTATTTTTTATGGTGCTCGTTGCCGGCGTTATTATGATCTATAATACCTTTAACATATCGGTCATGGACAGGGTGCGTCAATTCGGGCTTTTACGGTGCATCGGCGCGTCGCAGGCGCAAATAAAAAAGCTGGTCCGCAGAGAAGGGATTTATATCACCCTGCGGGCAATCCCCGGCGGGCTGCTGGCCGGTATGCTGATCACCTTTATTTGCTCCGGCATATTGAAGTTCTATAACAGCAGTCTATTCGGCGCCATTCCTTTGTTCAACTGCAGCCTGCCGGGCCTGGCCGCCGGCATAGGCGCCGGGTTTCTGACCGTTTTTATCGCTTCCTTTGTGCCCGCGAGAAAAGCGGCCCGGGTTTCCCCGGTGAGCGCCGCAGCGGGAGGTAATCAGGTAATAAGCAAGAAGCGTGAAAAACGGAGTTTTCTGACTAAAACTCTGCCCGTTGAAATTGCGATGGGAGTAAACAATGCCGTTCTTAAAAAGAAAACGCTATTTTTAATGTCTTCCTCCATAGCCGTCAGCATTATCATATATTTCGGCTTTAATGTATTCGTCGATTTTATGCATACCAGTCTGAAAACCACCAAGCCTAACACCCCCGACATTTCCCTGACCTCGGAGCATGACCTTGAGCACGATTTGTATGCAAGACTGTCGGGTATTGACGGCGTTAAAAAGGTTTACGGCAGAATGTTCGGCTATGTCGACGCGACTTTTGACGCCGCCAGGCTGACCGGCTCTTATCAAGAAAACATGGGAGGTATCAAAGTAAAAGACAATGGTTTGTTTGTACCCCCCGAAAGCGCCTGGCTCATCTCATATGATCAAAACCAGTTAAATTGGGCGAAAGCGGATTTGATTGCAGGAGAACTTTCTGAAGATAAAATAAACGAGCAAAACGGGGTAATTGCAGTCGCCATGCATTTAAGAAAGGGTGTTTCTACAGAAACCGCAAATCTGAAATTGGGAGATAAGGTCTATATTGAAACCCCCGCAGGAACCAAAGAATTAAAAGTTATGGGCATATTGCGCACCGTGCCGTTTGACAGCAAAGAGCTGACTTTGACCACGTTTATTACCACCGAGAAGCTGTTCACCGAGTTAACCGGCGGATCAGCATATAAAATAATAGACATTCAACTCGACAGGAGAAATCAGGAACAAGCCTTCCAGGCAATAAAGAGCCTCGCGGGCAATTCTATCACTGTGCTGGACGCCCGCCAAAAGAACGCGGAGATCGACCAAACCTTTTTAACCATGGCCGTCTTCATATATGGCTTCATAGCGGTAATTGCCCTGATCAGCATTTTGAATATCATCAACACCATGAATACGAGCGTTGCGTCAAAAACCAGGTATTTGGGGGTCATGCGGGCTGTGGGCATGTCAAACGCTCAATTAAGTAAAATGGTTTTGTGCGAAGCCGCAACATACAGTCTGACCGGCTGCCTCGCGGGATGCGTTCTGGGAATTATGCTGCAAAAAGCGCTGGTTGCAAACTGGCTTTCGACTTTTCATATCATTTGGCAATTTCCTATCGCCGAGGTGGTTTTGATTTTCATTCTAACCATGCTTATAACGTTTTTTTCCATCATAAGCCCATTAAGGCGAATTAAAGCCAAAAGCGTTTCGGAGGTTGTTCATTGGCTGTAAAGAAAAGGGCAAGGGGACAGGTTATTTGAAGGAGGTTTACATCGTTTTCCAAGTAACTATCCAATACAGATAGGACTACTAAGCTTTGATATAACATTCGCATGATCCTTTTGTGAAGGACAAATATCAATACCCTCTCTGCTTATCCTAACGATTATCGTGCCTGCACAAGGTACACTTATACCATCGGCAGATTTCCCCAAAGTTATGCCGGATGGTATGCTTTTTATCCGTTTTCCATTATGGCATGTTTTGCCACTTCCGGTGCACAGTACTCTTGAAAAACGCTTCGACTTTTTTAGAGCGTGGATTGTTCCCGGTGAAGGGCAGCTTATTCTATCGTGATATCCTGCTGATACAATACCGATTGAACCATCAACAATATCTATTACATTACTCAATGCTAAGGATTCCGGACCTCCGGCAAACCACCGGCCATGGTGGGGCAATTTAAAAATATCGGCTCGTAAGGATTTCCCCATTTTAGCCAACTTACTCATTAATCTATACCATCCTTTCCCTTGAAGGTCACCCGGCAGCAAAATCCTGTAATTTTCATGTTCCAGAATAAGCACAATGGACCAATTGTTCGGTTCATCTCCTGCCATATCTACATCGGCAGGGCTATGAGGAAAGATACAACTTAGATTTACGTCACCCGAACTAGCTATTGATCCTGTTAGAAATTGAGAATATGGTGAAATGCATTCAATACCGTATTTTATTTCAAATTCGGCAAACTGCCTTCTTAGTTTTTTATACCCGTTTTCCCTGCGGATACTTTTATCTCCCCTTATATAACCAAGTTTTGATACCGCTACACCGGAGTTGTGCAAGTTGGCGACAAGACTTGCTATTCCTCTATAGTGGTCACTATCGCCATGCGACACTATTGCCCAGTCAACACGGGCAATTCCATGTTTCTCAAGAAAATCGAAAGTCAATTTAGAGTTTGGCGTGTCAATTATTGTTGCTGTTGAGCCGTCCGGATATATAATTACAATAGAATCGCCATGCCCAACCTCTAAGAAAGCGACCAGCAAAACACCGGACATGATTATCATTCACCTCCTAAAATGACAGGAGGGTTGTTACTTGTTTGCTCCATAAAATTAAATTCATCATCAGACAGATATCCGTAATCAATCATACGAAAACTCAAAAAATTAACTCCGCTCAACGATATATCATTTCTTTGCGCAAACGGAATTGCCGCCTCAAATACTGTTCCTTGCTCCAAGGCCCAGCCTGGCATTGCAGTGGGAATAGGTATTGTTTGTTCACCATTATATTCATCTATTAATAAAGGTAACTGTCTGTTTGTCAAGATCAACACCCTGAACCGTGCCGAAAATCTTCCAGGTCTTTTCGGGATTTGGAAAATCACTCTGTATTAAATTAGCTTTTTTACGAATAAAGTTTTGCCATTCTTCTCCCGGCCTGCATACATCGGAAAAATATTCAGCAATCTTCTCTCGTTCAAACTCTGGCACTTGAAAAGCATCATAAACGATATTATCAACATCAATAATAAGCCCGCATACTTCATGCTGCCAATTAGGTCTTTTTTTATTTTTTAAATCGCTAATTCTATTTACACTATTAATAATCATCCGCTTTTGAGTTTCAGTAAATTTAGGGAATGGAATATCCTTTACTATGTCTTTGTTAATGTATATTTTCTTATTAAACTTATCAATATACAAGCTCGTAAGCGGATGATTTATAACCGCAATTAATTCTTCATAAGAAACACTGCTTTTCTTATCATAGATAATATAAAATCCATGACCTACATAATAACCATCCCGGTCTATTGCCCCATATATCCTCCACTTGCTCATAGAATTTCTTGTCCCGTTTAATAGTATCTTTTCAGACTTGAATGGAACTTTTTCTTTTCCGCGGTGATGGTTACCTGGGTATCGAACATATCGTCTATTATGGTCTCTGTAGTTTTTCCATGTAATCTTATAAGGCTCCAGGATATTTTCTCCAGGAGACTGCAACCATTTTTCCCAGTTGTCAGCACTATCATTTGCTATTTCATTACAAAAATCTTCATTTGATTTAAATTTAGGCTCTATGCCCCTGCTAATACTGACAAGTTTTCCAACGCTCGTTTCAACTTTTATACTTTTTAAACAGGAATCTAGAATCGAATTGGAAATAATTTTTTGCGGTGAATCAATCCATTCTTTAGCGTTTTTAAAGATTGCCTTTGTTGCCCGGCCACTTTTTTTGAATAATTCATAATCATTATTAGAGATAAAAAGAGATTTTACAGGATACTCAGAGAAGCTTTCGCCGGTTTTAAACTTCCTTAAAATTATGACAACGATAGAAACATCAGATGTTTCAAACGAGTTCTCCGGCAAATACCATATCTCGTATATCCTGGCTGAATTGAGAAGTGTATTCCTTGATTCTACGCATTTGCTACCCTCAAGATACGTGGCAGGAAGTATGATCGCCATGATCCCCCCAGGCTCCAAAACATTAAGGTACTTATCCATAAATTCAGCTGCTGTTTCTTTATTCTTATTATAGTCAAAGGGGGGATTTGTCATAATTATGGATGGTTTCCTGTCAAAAGGTAATTGTAAAAAATCACTGTTAATTATGTTCCATTTATTTCCATAAGGAATGCTGTATACCAGCAGCGACAGTTTTGCTACTTCAGACGCAAACTTATCTATTTCAACTCCGGTTATTCTTTCTGTAAGCAAATCATGCTTACATTGGCGGTCCATTTTCATGGGAAGCAGTTTATTGAGTCTATCACAGGCAGCAATTAAAAAGCTGCCTGAACCGCAAGTGCCATCCAATACGTATCTCTTGTCTTCAGGTATTAATTCAAAAGGCAGGCATTTGCATATTTGCTGGGCAAGGGCCTCTTCTGTCCAGTGAATTCCAAACATTTTGCGTATATCATTATCTAATATAGCAAATTCATATAGGTGACCTAAAATATCATTGGTCAGAGCCTGAAAAGTGAGCTGATTCCTGATGTATTCGAAAATATTTTGGGCTATTTGTTTTTTTACCGATTTTCCTATAATTCCTTTAAAATAATTGGGATAGTGCTGTAAGCACTTCTCAATCAGCTCAACCGCATTGCCCACACGCGTATCATACCCCCACAATTTATCTTGTATTATACAAGCAGCAAGAACATGTATTGAAACATGTGTAATATCATCATTATATTTCTCGCCTAAACGGTTCTTTTCCGACCTTATGGCAAATTCAAACAACTCGACCAATTTATATTTGGTTGCATTTACTGCAAACAGAGAAATTTGATAAAAATAATTGGTATTCTTAGCTGTTAACAAATTTTGCTTGTCATAATTCAAGCGGTTATCAGAAAAATATTTTTCCAGCAGCTTATAAGAAACTATATTTTTATGTTTTTCCTGTTTTCGCAAGTCGTATATACTAACTTCTAATGGATTTAAAATAATAACAAATGGAGCAGCTAAAAAACGATACCTTTCTATAAGGTTATCGGCATCCCCTCCATTTTCCGTCCAAACAACAGCTATACATGAAGTGCTTACGTCCAGTTGCTTATTTTCACTAAATACAACCATGTCTGCAGAGCAAATGACCTTTTTATCATCAATAAACCTATAGTCACGTCTTATCGCATTCTGATCATAACCGCAGGTTAAAATTAAATTTTCAACTTTATCAAGGGCTGAGGATCGGTCCATTACAGAACCTCCTTATTTATTTTATAGCCTCTCGGCATTCGCCGAGGCAGATGGCACAAGGCTTTGCTTGAACCATCGTTATTGAATTCCTCCTACT
>NZ_MVQM01000142.1:0-8662 GCF_002067195.1 Pelotomaculum sp. PtaB.Bin117
CTTGCCGTCCCGGAAGAAAAGTGTGTCAAGTGCCTCCATGCGGATAATCATGATTTCACCTCCCGCGCCAGAAAATCGGCAATATTCAGTGTCGCAAGAAAGTTTTCCAGGCTGGCGCTGTTTGTGTACAGTGTTTCGGTCGTTTTGCAGAGTAAGGATACAGCTCCATTTTTTCTTTTTTCATATTCCGCCTGTGCTTCTTCCGGTTCTCTTCCAAGCAGGCAGGATCTGCGTATGAGCCTTTTGATTTCAGTTACAATCAGCTTGTCCACATTAAACTCAATGTTTTCAATATTATCATCAAGCAACTGCCACACTTCCCTGTTGAGATTTTTTATAAACGTGTTGGAAAATTCGCGGACATAGAGGTTTTCTGTCCGGTTAACGATACCATTCGGGACATGCTGATCAATTGCTTTGTTCTTCCTAATCTTATTGATTAAAGTATTCAACAAATCTACGGTCCACTCGTCCCCGTACCGCCACTTATAAAGGAATTTAATTCTTCAAAGCTCCGAAGGTTTGCTCGGCTTTTTTATAAGCATCCGCAAAACATCCTTCTTCAAACTCTTCAAAAAGCCAGAAGATCTGCCAGTGAGTCTTTATCTGTTCGTCAAATTCAGGCGGCTTGGGCAGACCCATTTTATCCAGAATTGCATCGCCCATGTGCTGGAATTCAGACCTGACGGCATTTTCAACAGCCCAGCCCATACCCGCAAGATACTCTTTCGTGTTTTCCCCAACAATTGCTAAGAAGCGGTTGAGCAATGTCTCGTTCGACGGGTCCGGGAATACAATCTCAGCTTGATAAGGTTCTCCCCTTGCTTTTTCTATGGCTACCCGGCATAGATGGGAAAGGATATAACTACCGGCGAAGAGATCCTGGGTTTTTCTGGCCTGAGCAATAAATGACTGCACCGGACTGATGCTGAACAAAAACAAGTTCTTCATAAAATCGCCACCTTAAAGCTATTCTGAGTATTTAGCGGGCCTGCTTGATATCCCGGAGAAAACTCTGTGTTTAGAGTGGTAATGACTGGACGGAATTGATTTCCTTCCGCAATCACGGAAACATAAATAGGCGAGGCCAATCGCTGTCTTTTTGCCGCGGTTCCAAGGTACATACTTGCATAATCATGAGATGCCTCTCCGATGACTTCCAGCAACCGGTCAATTGACCTATAAAGTTTGCCTATGGTGATTTCCTTGATATATGGATAACTCCCGTCACAATTACCTTCTAAAACGATATTGTTACCCGATATATAATATTTTTGAGGCGCGAGTAATTCGAGTAAACTTAAGATATAATTTAAGTCTACGGCTACTGATTGACTTTGTCCGTTTACCTGTGTTATTTGAAAGCTGCCGAAACCCCGGCGGCTCCTTTTACCCAATCCGCCCATGATTGCAGTAAGGGTAAACAGGGACTTTAAATGTTCTTGTGTGAAATCTTGTGACAATAGATCAAAAGAATTGCTAAACGCTACAGAAAAAATATGGTCAGTAGCAATAGCAGGCTGCGGCCGCCCTTTGCTGCACCTTTTTTCACCTTGTTTTTGTACACAAAAACAACTACTGTTACCAGTATGGTGGGGTAATGGCTTGTATTCCCGGCAATCACCAACTCCTATTCCAGCCGAGTTCAAAATTCTAATACTAAATTTACTTTTTCCCTCTCTCTCACCTGTACCGCCAAAGATAGCCGCTTCTTTCCTTTTAAGTATTGCTATGTCGCTTTCCGCCTGCGCGGCTCGCCACCAGAAGCGCATCACGCCTTTTACCGAAGGCGCCCGTAATTCCAGTGCGCTTGCTTGACGGGCTTTGTTATCGGCTCCGGCCATGAACATTGGAGTTATGGCCCGGCATTGAAAGAACAGCTGATTCATAGTTAATCACCCCTCCTTATTCCGGTCCAACCAGATCAGTTCCCCCGCCCATAGGGATTGTCCCTCTGATTCTGCGGCGGCCGCCTGTCCACCAGGGCCGCAAGCTACACAAGCAAACCCATTTCCCTTGCGCGCGAGGCAATTTGTTGCACGACGGCTGCATAGTTGTGGTGCCGCCAGTGATGTTGACTACTATTTAGCCGTTATTAAATTATTTTCATTAGTTATATTAAATAAGGTATTATTTTTCTTTTTCAACATATCTTATCTGTACAGAATGTACATCTTGTGATAAAGTGAGGTTGGGAGGTATGACCATGCTTACAGAGATAAAATTTACTAATGCGCGTAAAACCTTGACCGAAATTTATGATAACGTATGGCACCGTTATCTACCGGTTATCATTAACCGCCGCCAAAACGAAGAAGTCTTATTGCTCCGGCGAGAATTGCAACAGGATATACTAAAGGCTTACCTTCTAAAACCGGAGATTTTACCGGAAGAAGATGGTTCTTTAACAGTTGCTTTAAATGAAATCGACATAGCCGTCAATGCGACAAACCTGGGCGAAGCTGTTGACGAGCTTGTTAAAGAGATGATGATCTACGCTCAAGATTATCTTGACCGGCTCCAACTATTTTTGAACGCCCCAAACCGCAAGACACATTTTCCTTATATTATGCGGATTTTGCTTTGCGACAGTGAACGGGAAATTAAATCCCTCCTGGAGTTTTAAAATATGCCCCCGAAATTCGGCGACCTAAAAAGATACTGTAAAAAGAATGGCTGGGTCATGATTAGGGACACAGACCATTGGTATTATGAAAAAGTGTTGGCCAATGGCGATATCTTACGAACAAGAGTTAGTCATTCTGTAAGCAAGGAAATTCCCGCCAACTTGTGGCGAAAGATATTGAAACAGCAGCTTAGAATATCGGAAGAAGAGTTTTGGAAGATGTTATAGCGAATTATATTATATTTGGCTTTGATTCATCTGGCTCCAGTAAAGCGCCAATTTCATTGTCATATTTAAGGTTACAAAAAGATAAACCACTATAAACTTTTTTATTTTTCATAAAATACCATAACGGTACTTTAACTTCAAACCATTTTCTATCTTGGGGTGGCAAAATGATAGTATTTTCGAAAAAACAGGTAGGTATGGTTGAAATAGTATCATATTTAGACTGGCGTGTTACTTCTTGTTCATCTTCATCAAACCTGCCGTCAAAAATGGCCATCCTCTTTTGCTGAGTTTGTTTATATACTTTCAATGCGTCCTGAAAAGGTTTTGTTTCATCAATCCGGTAGTTCTTGTAGACTTCTTCAATGATATCTATTAAATCTTTTTCACGAAGCTTTCCCCGATGACATTGAAAAGCATTGTAAGATCGTTCCAAAAGATCAGGGTCTTCCAATGGATTATAAATCTTTTCAGCTTGGGGGATTTAAGTCTACGGCTACTGATTGACTTTGTCCGTTTACTTGTGTTATTTGAAAGCTGCCGAAACCCCGGCGGCTCCTTTTACCCAATCCGCCCAGGATTGCAGTAAGGGTAAACAGGGACTTTAAATGTTCTTGTGTGAAATCTTGTGGCAATAGCTCAAAAGAATTGCTAAACGCTACAGAAAAAATATGGTCAGTAGTAATAGCAAGTTGCGGCCGCCCTTTGCTGCACCTTTTTTCAACTTGTTTTTGTACACAAAAACAACTACTGTTACCAGTATGGTGAGGTAATGGCTTGTATTCCCGGCAATCACCAACTCCTATTCCAGCCGAGTTCAAAATTCTGATACTAAATTTGCTTTTTCCCTCTCTCTCACCTGTACCGCCAAAGATTGCCGCTTCTTTCCGTTTAAGTATTGCTATGTCGCTTTCCGCCTGCGCGGCTCGCCACCAGAAGCGCATCACGCCTTTTATCGAAGGCGCCCGTAATTCCAGTGCGCTTGCTTGACGGGCTTTGTTATCGGCTCCGGCCATGAACATTGGAGTTATGGCCCGGCATTGAAAGAACAGCTGATTCATAGTTAATCACCCCTCCTTATTCCGGTCCAGGTAAATCAGTTCCCCTCCGCACATATGGATTGTCCCTCTGCTCCTGATTATCATCCCAAAAAGCGCAACTGCTTGATAGCCCTTAGTATAATAAAATTGAGGAGAAAAGCAGAATTTTATAATATCACCACGGTCCCCTCAACTAATAGGCCACAGTCGCTTGAATAATATCCTTCTCGTAACAGCCAATGTCCCCAGTGCTCGTTGGCAATTTGTTGCGGTTGAAAATAAGGATTTGCATAAATACTAACAGAAACCATGGCTATACGGCCGGCAAGTCTTCTCCAGGCTTCTCTGCGTTTCCAGCGGTCAGTAATATTATTAGCTTTATCCATATCTTCTTCTAGGGCAGGGTCTTCCTCAATTACCAAGAAGGTATGTTGTCTATGTTCTTTCCCACGTAATAACTCATGCACCGGTAGGTCCTCCTGCCAGCGGGCGAACCTTTCCAAATGAACTCTGCCGGTATCTTTTTTACTAAACAGTTGATTAAAATAACAGTTGGATAAATCCAGAACGTTTTCTTCCGGCACTTCAGATATATCTTCAACTAATTCCCGAGTGACCTGCAGATGAACAGGGTCATAAATCATTTCCGAAAACCTTTTTTCATCTTCGTCTGCCAGGTCAATTACTTCTACCTTACAGCGCCCCTTTTTCCCCTCACGGTTACATCGTCCGGCAATCTGAACTAGGCTATCCAGTGGTGCAAAGTCCCGGATAACCAGATCCATATCGATATCGACTCCGGCTTCTATACATTGCGTTGAAACAACAACACATGGTTTTCCTTCTTTGATTCTCTCTATCGTTCTTAAGCGATCAAGGGGTGTAACATCAGCGCTAATGAAATAAACAGGTAGATTATGCTCCTCCATAATCGAATCAACCAATGAATCTCTTATTATCCGGGCACATTTTCGTGTGTTGAGGGTAATTAAGACACGTTTCTTTCCTGCGATCCATATAGGTAGTCTTTTTTCAATCTCCTCCCTGAATTTTTCAATACTCAGTTTGTTTTTAAGTCTGAAAAGAAACATGTACCGCTTAAATTGGGAAAAATATTTTTCGTAAGCGGGAAGAAGCGGAATTGCGTTTTTCACGAATGGCGGCAGTGTTGCCGACATTAATAAAATCCTGCTGTTGCAAGTTGCGGAAAGGCTATTTAGGATGCTTTCCAGAGGTTGCCACAATTTACAGGGGAGAGATTGTACCTCGTCCATAACTATTAAAGCGTCGCACAGGCTGTGAAAACGCATCTGGTATTTGGCTCTCGGGTCCATCAGGCTCATCAAGAACTGGTCGTAAGTGGTGATCACCAACTCGCTGCGCCAAGTATCTACAAAAAACGGTTCATCTTCTTTTTCCATCCATTCAGCGTAGTTCCGGTCGGAAAGGGAATGGCTGGTCAACAACCAGGCGCCGTCAGTTTCATAGCCACCGGTTTGCAGAAGCTTTTTATATTCTTTTGTCGTTTGGTCAATGATCGATAGGAAAGGTAATACAACTATTATTTTCGGGGGTGCGGCAGGTAAGGAGGCAATAATTTCCCTCAGCCTGAAAGCCCAGGTAGCTGCCAGGAGGGTTTTGCCGCTCCCGGTGGGTGCGGTCAGGCTGTAAACCCTGTCGGTTTTATTTTGTTCAATAACTTTTAACACATCGCCCCTGACTTTTAGCCTTAAGCGGTTTGTTTTTGTGTCAGGCGGAGACCCGATATACCGGTCAATCCACTGTACTTGCCAGTGCCGTGCTTCTCTTTTTAAATAATGTGCGGGCTCGGAAACAGCCAGAAATGCTTTATCAGCCTCAAGAAATACAGAGTAAATAAGTTGCGCCCTCAACCTAAAATTAACTGCTTCCCCTTCTGATAAAGATAAAAATTTCATGTTAATATTATTCGTTAGAAACTTCTTTAGCTTTGTGAGGAGTCTTGAGAAATTATCATTTGCGATTAACTGTGAAACCGTTTTAAGATCTAGCCCGGTTTCTTTAGTCAGACCAGAATAATTAACCATATTTAGCTGCTTTTTAATTAGTCTGGCCTTTTTACCGCCGGCAAAGTTGTCGATATCCCATTCTGGACAACTAACCCCGTCAAACTTTCTCTCAGGCACTGTTGGAAGCCTTCCGTGATGACCCTTTGCAGCTGCGGCCAGGATAAAAGTCTCTAATTCCTCCCAGTTTTCATCAATAGCCTTGGCAAGAGTAAAAATCAGCGATAAAGTAGTATGAGATTTTTCATTTGTGGCACCTCTGTATTCAGCCGGGTTTTTTATATAATCTTGAAAAGCAGTTGTGCCTTTACCCAAGTCGTGCAATAAAACAAGCTTTTGCAGTGTATTTTCAATTGACGGCGTCATTGTCTCCGGTGAATGCCAGTTACAAATGCCATGCAGCGCCTTATTTATCTGTTCGATATGCTCACTCAAAAAAAGATGCGGGTGTGAATTGACCCTTTTATTCATAGAAACATCAAAACCCTTTCCTCACCCAGGTATGCTTCGGACGTCTTTAACGGTATTGGACGGGCGTCTTTTTCCATGAAATAATTAGCGTGGTTAAAGACTCTCTTGGGTGTAACTGTCCTTGGCATGCGCAGGAGATTGATGGCAAGTTTTTCAGCGTAACACTTTTCAATATCAAGCTGAACATAATCCTGTCTAATTACTGTTTCAATGGAATAGGTTCCCTCCGGTAGTTTATCAACTGTAATGGAGTCAATATATTCAATATCGGCCATCATTTCCGACAACCCCAGGCTCGGCTGGAAATACCACTTCCGCTCTTTGATGCGATTTTCCAGCTCGGTATGATATGGTTCAGGCAAACCGACCCATACTTCGTAAGATGGGTTGAATAACCACTCCTGGGTAATCAATGTTGCTTTTTCCGGCTTAGTATTTTTTTCTTGTTTTTGTGACCTTTTAATAATGTAGGAAAGCGATTCAGGGGGATCTTTCCTCAACTTTGCCTTGTGCCAGTGTGTAACAGGAATTTTGCCGGATAAAGCGACATGCATTGGCTCCAGTAATTCCTGTGGCTGATCTTTAGGAAGACCAAGCACGGCTCCCATGATCCCCATAATCACTGTCCTTGGTGGTATAGGGTAGCTTATGGCGCTTGCTCCTGCATCTGCCCGGAGAAAGTGGCCGAAACGCCCATGCAATCGAAAGTTTATTAGTTTTATCATAGAGTATCAGCAACCTTCAGGCGAACATTCAATATCTAGCAATTCCCATTCGACCGGTAACTTGGGTACAATTTGAATATCCTTTGAAACGGCATAACGGATTGTCTGAATCCGCTTAGCCTGATCCGAAATCCTGGCTAGCAGCTTATCAATACCGACATTAAAATCTGCCGGTGAGGACCAAGCCCGTTCCTCTTTATCACCGGTGGCAACTAATTCCACATAGTCATGCAGCCTGCCGAACTGAAACTCCTCGCCAGGTTTATATTCTATGCTGATTAATAAGTGAGGTATCTGTCCTACTTTTGTCCTTGTATTCGCCGCCGACCGGACACCGTGCCAGAGAGATTTCAAAAACAGCTTATAATCAGCGTCAGTCATTTTGGAAATCTTGGCCGAATGCTCATTTGCCACCCCTGAAAATCCAATTAATGCGTAGCGAAGGCCGAAATAGGTGGTAAAAGTTCCCTGCTCTTTTGATTGATCACTGGCAAACACTGAAGTTCCGTGAATATCTACACTTTCAGCCCGGTGGAGTACTTCACCCATGTTGATCTGAACGGCGCCTGTCATTGTCTTGGGTTCCGGTTTGGGCTCCCAGTCCACTTCCTTCCCGTCTTTATCTTTAATTTTTCCTGCTTTGAAAGCAAAAGAACTGCCGAAAAGCCGGGCATCGATAAAAGCGTTCAAAAGAATATCAACCAATTCTTTGCCTTCGGCCTTGTCTTTGCCGACAGTGTTCAGGTAATGAATCACCCGGCCGGTCAGGTTGGTTGTTCTGCCCTCAATGTTGTCGACCAAAATGTCTTGTCCTCTAAATTTTAAAAAATCTCTGGCAAAACGCTTTAAACGCACATCGGTAACATAATATGTTCCGTCCGGCAGTACTCTTGGGCGGTTTTCATCGGGATCGCCATTGGGATTTCCCATTTTAATATCATACAAAAATAGAAATTCTCTTCTCCCGGATAATGTTTTTGTCATGCCTTCCATTAATTTTCACTCCTCTTGTTTTTTTCTTTGGCTGGCAATATATCCGCCGTCATTGATTGCCCCAATAAAAGGTAATAGTTTGTTTGAACATCATCTAGCTTAATATTTTCCATATTCAATTTTAAACCTACCCGACCTATTTCAGTGATAAGTTTTCTGACTTCTTCGTTTTTCTCAGTATCGTAGGCGAGCAGCTTTTCCCTAACCTTAATGTACAACTCCGGCAGGTCTTTTCCTCGTAAGGTAAGACGCTTCAACCAACTTAAGGCATTCGCGCTTACATTAACACCTCTTGCGGCCTGAACTTGCAGCAATTTTCCATATAGCACGCCGAGCATAAAGGTAAATGCCTTATCCGGCGTGTTTATGCCGCTTTCCGGGCCAAAATATTTCTTTAACTCATCCATATTGGGTTCAAAATGCTCTTTTTCCATTTCTATAACCCCCACTTTTTTAAAGTAGTACAGCCACCAGTTCAGGTGTCTTGTCCAGCCCGCACCCGTCAGGAAGGGCCCTTTTTTGCTTAAACCTTCA
>NZ_MVQM01000143.1:0-13890 GCF_002067195.1 Pelotomaculum sp. PtaB.Bin117
TTAACCTAAACATGGATACTAAGCCGTTGATTTACTTTCTTTGTACGGGCAATTCCTGCCGCAGTCAAATAGCGGAAGGTTTTGCGAAATATTATGGCGGTGAAAAATTTAAGGTTCTTAGCGCTGGAATAGAAAACCACGGTGTTAACCCAACAGCCCTGCAGGTAATGTCAGAAGCTGGTATAGATATATCTAAACAGACTTCGGATTTATATCGATGAAAATATTTTGATAAAGAGTGACTATGTAATTACTCTGTGCGGTGATGCTAATGATAAGTGCCCTATAACTCCCCCCGGTGTAAACAGGGAGCACTGGGATTTACCAGACCCAGCGAAATTGTCCGGTAACGAACAAGAAATTATAAGAACTTTTCGAATGGTTCGTGATGCTATAGAAGAAAAAGTAATGGATTTACTGAAGAGGATTTCACCCACAGAGCAAACAACCACCGCCCCATAATAGTAATTATTTATGGGGGAGTTAACGGGTTAGTTTATAGGATCGGTGAGACTGTAAATTGGCAGCCCGGAATAACTTGCAGGTTTTTATTCATGGCCACTCAGACAGTTAACCGAAATCTTCCTCGTTCAGGTTTGTAGTGTAGACAAGTTACCAATGAGTATACTATTATCTTTAAAAATATTTTCTTTACATCTCTTTTAAGTATTGACAATAAATCTTAAAGCGCTTAACATATAAGTATATACTCATATGTGTCGATACTAATATCAAAATAGACCAATATCAGAATTGGAGGAGCTTTGTGTGGGTGAGTTTTTCGGGGAAACCAATGTTGAACACGTTGCTAAACTATTTAAAATTCTAGGAGATACCAACCGTCTTCGTATTCTGCTTGCTATTGGTAAGGGCGAAAGTTCCGTATCCCAAATTATCGAAGTTACAAGCCTTTCCCAAACTCTTGTCTCTTTTCATTTAAGAGCTTTACGAGAAGTGGGTTTTGTAACAGCAGAACGACAAGGTGCATTTATTTACTACCGTTTGTTTAATTCAGATTTGTTAGATTTAGTTAGTGAATTTCAGGAATATGCAAGTAAAGAAACGGTTAGTAAAGAAACGGTTGAAAATAAGAAAGTAGAATTTTCATCCCCTTGTCCCCCAATTTGTAAAATATTTAAAGGTAGGTGATGGTTATAGTGATACAGTGCGGATCAGTATGGATGGCCAGAAGATGACAGAATAACTTGGCTTATATCTTATTTATATCAGGTAACACCATGGAAATATTAAATTACTATAAGGGGGTCCATGGAAAAATGAAAGAACAAATGGGTATGATGGGTGCAATGAACCCAATGGAAATGATGCAGAAAATGTGCGGAATGGGTATGGATAAGATGGAGCATATGGAAAAAGGGTTCAATCCTATGGAAATGTGTATAAAAATGACTGAATCCGTAACCAAGGCGGCAGAAATGGGAAGTTACGCGACACCGGAAGTACGGGCGTTATTTGAGGACTGGGTCGGAGAGGTAGAAAAAGAAATATTAACATTCATTGAAGCCAAGGATGAAGTTAAGACAAAGGATATTGCCGAAAAGTTAAAAATTAACGAGGGAAGCGTGATATTCTTTATTAGCCGTCTAGCCCAACAGGGGAAAATAAAAATTAAAGGTATTAGCATTGGTGATTATAAAAGTGACGCTAACAAAGTGGCTCAACCGACGGAATAATTGGCCTGTCTTAGTTATTAGGTTAGTCTAGAGAGAATTATATTATTAAAGCTGTCTTGAAACCCGAGTGATTCGACGGGCTTCAAGACTTTTTTTCCGACATCGCTTGGCTTATACTCACGGGTAATTTAATGCTGTCGCGTTTCTTTCATTGTAGACAATATTAGAATATTATCATATAATGAAAATATAATTAAGCATTTAGGATTTAACGTCCCGGAAAAAGCCGCCCTCAGTTTTACGTTCGGTAGCAGCAGGCGTTGTAATAAAAATAAAGGGGGATGACTGTTGAACGAAAGGTTGTTATCCATGGAAGCTGATTTTATAAAAGCTTTAGCACATCCAACCAGGATTCGAATTATTAAATACTTGATGAACAGCGAAAGATGTGTTTGTGAGTTTACCGAGGACTTGGATGTGGAACAATCAAATATGTCACAGCATCTGGCTATTTTAAGGAAGCAGGGGATCGTTAGCTCTCGTAAGGATGGCATGAAAGTTATGTATAAAGTGAACCATCTCCAAATTTTTGAAATTCTGCAACTGATTGAAGATATCCTGGTATCGCAGGTTAAAGAAACTTTGAGTATATTAAGTAAAAAAGGAAGGGAGGATGAAAATGGATATTAAAATATTAGGTACCGGCTGCGCTAACTGCAATAAGCTTGAGCAAATGGTTATCGACTTGTTAGGAGAGTTGAATGAAGACGCGAATGTTTCCCATGTAAAAGATTTGAGGGAAATATTAGCTTATAATGTGATGCGGACACCGGCCCTGGTTGTTAACAACCAGGTTAAGTTGTCCGGAGTAGTTCCAAGCAAGGACAAGTTGAAAGAAATTATCACCAGTGCGTTAAAGAAGCGAGGGTAAACTATGTGGCAGAAATCTGTTGACTATTTGGTTTATGGTCTGATGGGGTTGTCACCTGAATCACACCTGGGTTCGGCAGTTAATTTCTTTCTTTATGACACGGTCAAAATATTATTTCTGTTGGTCCTGATCATATTTATTATAGCTGTAATCAGAAGCTTTTTTCCCGCCAGAGAAAACAAAGGTAATGCTGGGCCATAGAGGGGAGTTCATTGGCAACATTATTGCGGCGGTGCTTGGTATTCTCACACCCTTCTGAAGCTGCTCTGCGGTGCCGATGTTCATCGGCTTCGTGGAAGCGGGGGTCCCGCTTGGAGTGACTTTCTCTTTTCTGATATCTTCGCCGATGGTGAATGAGGTTGCCCTGGGAATGCTCTGGATGATGTTTGGCTGGGAAATAGCGCTAATATACATTATCAGTGGGGTTATCATTGCTATAATTGCAGGAACGGTTCTGGGCCGATTGAAACTGGAGCATCTTGTTGAGGAATATGTGTACCAAATTAGTTCTCCGGGATGCGGCTGTGCCGTCGAAGAGCATGAACAAACCTGGAAAGAGCGAATTAGTTATGCAAAAGATTATACAGTGCAAATATTTAAAAAGGTTTGGATTTGGGTTATTGTCGGAATTGCTGTCGGAGCCGTGATGCACGGCTATGCCCCGGCCGGTTTCCTGGCTCAATACGCGGGCCCGAGTAATCCTTTGGCAGTACCGCTTGCAGTTGTAATTGGCATTCCTTTATATTCCAATGCTGCCGGAATGATTCCAATTGTAAAGGAACTAGTTAGGACGGGCATGGCGATGGGCACAGCCCTGGCTTTCATGATGGCGGTAACGGCACTGTCTTTGCCTGAAGCAATTATTTTAAGGCAAGTACTGAAACCAAAGCTACTTGTAACTTATTTCAGCATTGTTGGTTTGGCGATTATCGGTATAGGCTATTTATTCAATGTCATTCTTTAGCTTATGTTGTAATAAATAGCTTAAAAACTAAATACTATTTTTACTACATTATTTCCAAAACATATATATGAATTTAAAACCAGTCGCCTTCTTATAGCCTCTGGTATATTTTGTTCTTTCATATGTATCTGAATTTAATGACTAGATAAAATTAGGACTGTTGTATCCTCTGAGCCTAAAAAGCTTACCTAATAGCTGGTATATACGGTATACATTGAAATTGGTTCGTAAACTCAAAAGCCGGATTAATCCTGAGAGGGGGTAACCCGGCTTTTGAGTTTATGTAGAGGTACCGCCCACATGAGCAATATCACAAATTAGTGAATTGTCTAACAATTACCCCTGGTTAAATCCTTGCTGGTAATGCCCCATATTACCAAAACATAAAACCAGAAGCTTTCTTATAGCCTCTGGTTATTTTTTGTTTTTTCATATATATCTGATTTAAGACTGTAAAGATAAAATTAAGACCATTATATCCTCTGACCCTAGGAAGTTTACCTATATTATACAAAGCAATATATGGCAGAATACGGATTAGAGTAAAAATATCCATTAGTTAGCTGTCAAATTATATCTTAGCGTATATTTTCGTTAAAATGTTGGCGATACCCCATATCTCATATCTCATACCTCGTTTATAACCATGCGGGAACCGTTGAACGTGGTCTTTGGTCTAATGCTAATGCTTCACCTTTTTTTCAATATGTATCGCGCAGTCCGGGCAAACGTCCCGGCAAATTCCGCAGGCAATACAGTCGCTGTTTGCCCGCACCGACGGCGTGCCGTAAACCCCCAGCACGTCCGACCAGCCCAGGGACTTTTTCGGGCATTTTTCGATGCACAGCCCGCAGCCCTTGCATAAACCGGGGAAAAGCGTAAAATAACCTTTTTCCAATTCCTGCGTTCTTGGTTGAAATTCCATAGTCACGGAAAACTTCCTTTCCTCACCAATCTTTCAAGACCGGGCTTTCAAGCTTCGGCAACCAGCTCAACACCGCGCTCCATCGCCTTAAAATTCAAATCACGCAATTTCGGCTGCTTTTCAAATTTATAACCCAGCTTTTTTTCCACAGCGGCTTTGGCCCGCTCCAGGGGAATCACGCCGGTGGCGCCGATCACCGCTCCCATGATGATGATGTTGAACACCCTGGGGTGAAACTCGTTTTTAGCCACATCGATGGCCGGTATGGGCAAGATCCTGCCTGCTTTTTGAGGAAGCTCACTTTCTATGCCCTCGATCCCGCTCTCATACACAAAAGTGGTGCCCGGTCCCGCGTAATTAACGGTACGGCGCACGGCGCGGTCACTGAGCGCCACCACGATATCGCCGGTTTGAAATTTCGGCGCGCCGATATCGCCGTCACTGATCTGGACATAGGCCACCGACACCCCGCCGCGCTGCTCCACCCCGAAGTTAGGAATATATAAGGCCTGTTTGCCTTCCTCATTTGCCGCTTCCGCGATAATCTCGGCCACTGACTGAACTCCCTGGCCCCCCTCACCGGCCAGCACAATCTTTGTTGTTTTATTCATTTTTCCTGGTTTCACCCACCTTGAAATAAACCGGCATTTTTTCTTCAATAAAATCCCACGTTTCCGCGGCATTGGTACGCCAGTTCGTAGGGCAGGCGGAAAGAGCCTCGACAAAAGAAAAACCAATCTCCTTCATCTGGTTTTCCAGCGCCTTTTTGATAAAGCTCTTCAGCTGGCGGAGGTTGGCAATGCTGCCCCGGGCCACGTAAGCCTCTTCCCTGCTGACGGATGCGACCATTTCCTGGCCGTGCAAAGGGAATCCCGTGGTCTCAGGGTCGCGTCCGTAAGGAGTGGTTTCTGTTTTTTGCCCGGGCATGGTGGTTGGCGCCATCTGGCCCCCCGTCATCGCGTACTGCGTGTTGTTGGCCAGAATGGCGGTGATCTTTTCATCGCGCGCGGCCGCGCTGATGAGATGCTGCACGCCTATCGAATAACCTCCCCCGTCACCCATGTACGCTATACAGATCAATTCCGGCCTGGCCCGCTTGATGCCGGTGACAACCGGCGTGGTGCGCCCGTGGTGTGTCTGGACGGAATCCAGGTTAAAAAAGTCCCATGACAGCAGGGAACAGCCGATATCGCACCCGAACACCGTTTTTCCCTGGATGCCCAGTTCATCAATCGCCTGACCCAGGCATTTCAAAACCAGGCCGTGCCCGCAACCCGGGCAAAACTTGTGGGGTTTGGTGTCCGCCCGCCAGCTTTGGGGCATGACGGGCTCTATCGCGCAAGAATTATTAACTGACAATCCACAGCACCGCCCTCAAGTGGTATTGTTGCCGACAATCATATCTTTACCTGATTAGCAGGCAGTTTATACTGTAAATCGCCTAAAGATTTTTATTACTTTTATTACTATTTAGGTATTCAGAATTCAGGAGTCAGAATCACAAAATAGGAGTCAGTAGTCAGAATTCAGTAGGGATTTCTTGCTTTTCTTCAGGGTTTTTAAACCCTGAAGCTTTACCCCAAAGTTATTCCGACTCCTGACTCCTGTCTCCTGTTTTTATTTAAGAATCTCCCTGGCCGCGGCTTCCACCTCTTCTGCGGTTATGCCCATACCCGGTTTGAAAAATGTATTAATCTTGGTGGACGAACCATAAGCAACGTCTTTAAACAACCTGGCCAGCTGACCGTACGAGGATTCCATCAACAATATCTGTTTATTGCTTGCCATCAATTCTTTAATTTGTGGAACAGGCAGCGGGCGCAAGGTCACCGGCCGGAAATAACCAACCCGCAAACCCTTTTCCCGCATGGCTTCCACGGCCGCTTTGATCGCGCGATAGACAATACCGTGCCCGACAATCACCAGTTCAGCGTCTTCGATGCCGGCAGAGTGATACTCAGCCACATCCGGACTGATCTTTTCATAGTCCTGGAGAGCATCCATCACCAATTCGTAAAGTTCTTCCTCCATATTGTAAGTGTTCCTGAAATGGGCGGGCGGCCTGTCTTTCCCGGGCACCCCTTCCTTGCCGACATAAGCTTCGGGGGGAATTAACTCGATGCCCCGTGCTTCCGGGTCATACAGCGTCAGCGACTCGCGCATTTTGGCCTGGTAACCGTCTCCCAGCACAAAAGTGGGAAAGCGGTATTTCCACGCCGTGTTAAAAGCCTTGATGGTATAATCATAGAGTTCCTGGTGACTGGATGTGGAGTAAACAATGCGCATACCCTCCCCATTGCCGCCGATAGAGGTCATCGTCACTTCCTGCTGCGAATAAATTACTGTGGCCGTGGACGGGCCGCCCCTCTGCTGGACAACCACCACGGTGGGCAGGCGCATCATTTCAGCCATGGACATGGGCTCCTGCATCAGGGTGTTGCCCGGCCCGGCGGTGGCGGTAAAAGCCTTGCGGCCCGCCATAACGCCGCCGATGGTGGTAAAACCGGCGGAGAGTTCATCTTCCGTCTGCAAAAAGCTTTTTTCATATTTGGGCGCCATTCTTGTCCAATAATGCATGATTTCGTTCTGCGGGGTAATCGGGTAACCATACATGATGTCGGCCTTGGCGGCCAGCGCGGCCCAGGCAACCACCTCGTTGCCGGTCATAAAAGCCCTTTTCTCCTGCTCAACTATTTTTTTTGACACTCGTGGATCCCCCTTTGGTCAAATTCCGTGATAAATTACCAAAATGCCTTCTGCATGTACCTTGTCAAAACACGGACCGGATTGCCCATGCAGTCGACATCACCGATTTCTTCCGCTATACTTGTTACGGCGGCAGTCGCCACTACCGGCAATCCAAGATGCCGGGCAGCCTCCGCAACCACTCGCGCGCCTTCCTGAACCACCTTTGGCGTGGTTTCATCAGCGAGGTGGGTATTGTTCAGCAGAGCGTCGACCCTGCCCATCTCCCTGACGTGCTCCACGATATCTTTGACTTCGGCCGTCATGGGACGCGAAATGTTTATCACAGCGATTACCTGCAAATCCTGGTCGGTCGCGGCACCCTCCAGCAAATTCAGCGTCCTGGTACCTTCCACACCGTAGCCGATGTCCAGGATGATATCCCCTTCATGCCGCAGCGCCCACCTGGCGCCCGGTTTCAAAGTTGTGCCGGCCTCACCCAGTCCGACGGTTTCCGCAGTTTTCCAAGCTATTACATTGATGCCCAGGGCTCTTAATTCTTCCTGGATCGGCCGCAAGGTGTAAACCGGCTCGACGATATCCAGGTCGACCAGGGTGACTATCCTGCCCTGACGGGCCAGCGCCAAAGCCCGGTTCAAAGCGTTCTCACTTTTGCCCCCAGCATACTCGCCGGTATACGCCTCCACTATTCGCTTCGACATTATTATGCTCACCTGGCCGCAAAAACATCACTAACCCCAACCGCCCCTTACCACCAGGTTTTCGCTCCTTTCAAATTTTAATTTGCCCGCTCCCGTGAACGAATATCCCGCTATTGCCAAGATGCTGATAAGCTTTTTGGGTAACCCTGCGCCCGGATGGCGATCTGCTGATATACCCGGTTTTCAGCAAAAAAGGCTCCACCATATCCTGCAGGGTATCAACTTCCTCATTAAGCGTGGCGGCTATTGCTTCTATACCAACCGGACCGCCTTGATAATTCTCAATTATCGTTTTCAGGTAGGATTTATCCATTCCGTCAAGGCCTTCCGGGTCGATACCTTCCAACCCAAGAGATTTTATCGCTATTTCTTCGTTTATCGAACCGTCGCCGATTACTTCGGCATAATCTCTCACTCTTCTTAAGAGCCTGTTGGCAATCCTGGGCGTGCCCCTGGAGCGCCTGCCGATTTCCAGCGCGCCTTTTTCATCCACAGGCACATTGAGTATTGAACTCGACCTTTTGATGATCTCGCTTAATTCTTCCGTTGTATAAAAATCAACATGGTGCAGAATACCAAAGCGGTCGCGCAAAGGCGCCGATAAAAGACCGGCCCGCGTGGTGGCTCCCACCAGGGTGAAATGCTTGATATTTACCTTGATGGTTTTGGCAAACGGTCCTTTATCCACGACAAAGTCGATTTTAAAGTCTTCCATCGCGGAGTATAAAAATTCTTCAACCGGCCGGGGCAGCCGGTGTATTTCATCAATAAATAAAACATCCGCGTACTGCAGGTTGGTCAGTATGCCCATCAGGTCCCCGCTCCGCTCAATGGCCGGACCGGAAGTGCAAATAATATTGGACGCCATTTCGTTGCTGATGATATGGGCCAGCGTTGTTTTCCCCAGGCCGGGCGGCCCGTACAGCAAAACATGGTCAATCGGCTCGCCCCTCTTTCTCGCCGCTTTAATCGATATGCCGAGGCGGTTAAGCAAATCTTTTTGACCTATGTAGTCGGATAATTTATCCGGCCTGAGCGACCACTGATACTTTTCCTCGCCGGGCTGCTCATTTGTATCAATTAGACGGAGCCGTGTCAAATAATTCACCTCTTCTAAAACGATCTAGCCTTGCTTCTATAAATTTCTTCCAACAGCTCTTCCGCTGTCAGAATATTATGATTCTTAGAAACAGTCTCCTTAATCATTCTTTTTGCCTCGCCTAAGTTGTATCCCAATTGAAGGAGCACCTGCAACGCTTCATTGCCAATGCCGGGCTCAGGCCGGCCGCCGCCTGCGTCATCACTTTCGCCGGAAGCTGCCGCGAAGGCGGCGACCTTGCCCCGGAGCGACGCAATTATTTTATTGGCTGTTCGTTCCCCAATTCCTTTAAGTTTTTTCAGCGTTTCCACATCCGGTTTTTCAATGGCCTCCGCAATCGCCGAAATCGGGATCGTTACGGCCGCCAGGGCGGTTTTCACCCCGACCTTGGCCACACTGGTAAACAACTGAAAGAAATCTTTGTCGGCTTCATCTTCAAATCCAATCAAAGTTGGGGTCTGATGTCCGCCGGCGAGGCTGCTTTCAATATAATAAATAGTATGCAGTGAAATTCTCTCACCGGTTTTTCGGGTTTGAAAACGTTCCCTGGAAAAGCTCGTCAGGCATACCTCATAGGTAATATTGTCAACATCCAGCAATAGCCCTTTTGGGCTCAGCCCGGCGTAAACGCCGCTTATTTTCACGATCATTCAACACCCTCCAGGTCATGGCAATGAAGAATGTGGCACAAAGCCACGGCAATGGCGTCCGCGACGTGGTCCGGACGGGGCAGCGTGTCAAGCTTCAGCCTGGCCTGAACCATTTTCTGCACCTGGCCTTTAGTGGCGCCGCCGGTGCCGGTAAGGGACTGCTTCACTTTTCTGGCCGGGTAATGGTAAACCTTTATGCCCGACCGGCCCGCGGCCAACAGGCACACACCTCTCGCGTGCGCCATCAGCAACGCGGTTTTCGGGTTCTTGTAATCTGAATACAGTTCCTCTATGGCAAAGACACCAGGCTTAAATTCATTAATTATTTCGTCCAAACCCGAATATATCTGACTCAGTCTGTCTTCAAGGGAATGCCCGGCCGGCGTCTTAATAATTCCCCCTTCAATTAGTTGAATAACAAAACTGTTCCGATAATCCAAAACGGCGTAGCCAGTCCCGGCCAGTCCCGGGTCCACCGCTAAAACACGCAGCATGTCCGGCATGTTCAGCATCACGACTCTTTAGAATTTCCTAAATTATAATATACAATAAAAAAAATTCAAACCCGAAAGTTTGAATTTCCCCTACTTTTCGATTGTATACATGTAAATACTCAGATAGTCAGGAGCCAGAATTCAGTAGGGATTACTGCATTCCCTTGGGGTCCTTAAACCATTGAGATAAAACCAAAGATTATGCCGGTTCCTGGATTCTGAGTTAATTTTATTCTTCCGTAATCTGTTCCATGGGGGACAATGGACAATGGGGACGGTTCTCATTGGACAATGGGGACGGTTCTTGTTTGGGTCCCGTGTCAGGCAATAAGGACAATGAGAACCGTCCCCATTGCACAGAACCTTGTCTTTGTCCATTGTCTTTGTCTTCATTGTTCTACATTGCACATTGCATCTTTGCATCTCATTCTTTTATTCTGACTCCTGGCTCCTGGCTATATAATAAAGTAATGAATCAGCACCAACAGCGCCACCCCGGGCAGTTGGAGAATCCCGGCGGTCAGGAGTGTAACCGGATTGACGGCGATATGCAGGCCCAGGTGTCCGAAAACAGCGTTTATCGCGATCAATAAGCCCCCTCCCAGCAGCATATAGGCGGCCAGACGCACTAAAAGCCTCAAAGGGCGGAACATGGCCGTGCCGATTAAATATAGCCCCAACAGGCCCGCCAAACCGATAAAAACAAATTTTTCCTCCAATCCGGAGCACCCCCCTAGCACCATTATATGGCTGGGGATGAAAAATATTACTTTATTTCCTGTCTGCCTTCCAGGGATTTGCTCAAAGTAATTTGATCCGCATACTCCAGATCGGCCCCTACGGGCAAACCATGCGCTATCCGCGTGACCTTCAAATTCAGGGACTTAAGCAATCCGGCCAGGTACAGCGCCGTGGCGTCGCCTTCCACGTTCGGATTGGTTGCCAGAATCAGCTCAAGGACTTCCCCGCCTTCGAGGCGCCTGAACAATTCTTTTATGCGCAGCTGCTCCGGCCCGACGCCGTCCATGGGCGATATAGCCCCGTGCAGCACGTGATAAAGTCCGTTAAACGCCCTGGTCTTCTCCATCGCCACGACGTCCCTGGGACGCTCCACCACACAGAGCACATCCCGCCTGCGCCGCTCGTCGCGGCAGATAAAACACGGGTCATCGTCGGTAAAGTTGCCGCACACGGAGCAGTAGCGAATGGCGGTCCTGGCCTCCTCCAGCGCGCGGGCCAGGCTCAAAGCCACGTCAGGCGGGGCGTTCAAAAGGTGAAAGGCCAGCCGCTGCGCCGTTTTAGGCCCGATGCCGGGCAGCTTGGAGAGCCCGTCAATCAGCCGGGCAACCGGCCTGGGGTAAAAATGCATAACTAAAACAACCCGGGGATATTCATCCCGCCGGTGAGCTTGCTCATTTCCTGGGACACCATTTCCTGCGCTTTTTTCAGCGCGTCGTTAACCGCGGCCAGAACCAGGTCCTGAAGCATTTCCACGTCTTCCGGGTCTACCGCCTCGGGGTTTATTTCTATTGACAGAATCTCATTATTACCGTTAGCGATCACTTTGATCATACCGCCCCCGGCCGTGCTCTCCACTGTCCGGCTTTTCAATTCCTCCTGCAGTTTTATCATGCCTTGCTGCATTTTCTGCACTTGTTTCATCATTTTGTTCATATTTCCGCCCATCATATTATAAAACCCCCTTTATTGAATAAAGTGAATAAATTACTGATCTTATCAGTCGTCCCAGTCGTCGAACAACGAGCCTTCCGGATCATCTTCGGGGATAACTTCCTTCCCTTTGAAACGGCGGCTGATATCATTGGCCGGCTCAACGCGAACAGCGGGCATCTGGATTTCCCCCTGGTAAAATTTATAGATAACCTGCCACTCACCGCTTAAAAACTTGCCCAGCAGTTTCTCAAAATATTTCTTATTCTCAGGGCGCTCCGCCATCGCATAAGCCAAATCCTCACCCTCCGGGAAACCCGCAATCAGGCAGTGCTCCTGTACCTGCAAGGGAACAGCTTTGGTAAAGTTCGGATAGAGCGGCGGCCTTTCCTTGCGCAGCGCGCCTATGATGTCCCCCCAGGAATTCCGCACCAGGTCGAGGCTCACCCCCGGCACTGCTTCCCCGCCGGATGCTACCCCGGCTAATTTTTCTGACATAGCATCCGCCGGGCCGGTTTCTTTCGGGTTGGTTTCTGCCGGCGCCTGAACCCCTCCGGCATGGTCCGGCTCACATCGCGCGCCGGTTTCGTCAGGAACACTGTCAGGTTGACGCAAGCGGCCCGTTGCCTCAGGGAAACTTTGGACTGCTTGGTATTTAACCAGATTTTTTAGCTTCTCCTCCAGAGCCGCCACTCTTGCCGAGAGGGATGTCAGGTCATAGGTAATTTCCGGGCGGCAGGCTTTCACCAGGGCAAGCTCCAGAATGACACCGGGCAGGCTGCCCCACTTCATCTCCTGCTCGGCTTTGATCAATATGTCTACAGCGCGGATCAGCCTCTCTTCGCTGAAATCCGCCGCGCCGGGAACATTCTTTAAAGCGTCGCCCCATACTCCGCCCCCCGCGTCACCCGGTGAAATCCTCTCCAGGGCAACAGCCCGCAAAAAGGCAGCCATTTCCCTGGCAAAAAGCCGCAAATCCTTCCCCATGCCCGTTAACTCGCCGACCAGCCGCAGCGCCTGCCCGGCCTCGCCGGCAGCCAGGTACCCCGTCATTCTGCGCAGGATATCGACGCGCACAGTGCCAAGAATGTTGTGCACGTCCCCGGCCGTTACCTTCATTTCCCCCAGGGCCGCCCCCTGGTCAAGAATACTGAGCGCGTCCCGCATGCCCCCCTCGGCAGCCCTGGCGATCAGCAGCAGAGCCTCCTCATCCGCCGCTATACCCGCCCCGGCGGCTACTTCTTTCAGTCTCCCGGTAATCTCGTCCGGGGGAATGCGTTTGAAATCAAACCGCTGGCAGCGGGAGAGAATGGTCAGCGGCACTTTATGCGGTTCGGTCGTAGCCAGGATAAATACAACGTGGCTGGGCGGTTCCTCTAAGGTTTTCAGCAAGGCGTTGAAGGCCTCGTTGGTGAGCATGTGCACCTCGTCAATGATATACACCCGGAACTGCCCGGTCGTAGGCGCAAACTTGACCTTTTCCCGCAAATCCCTGATCTCGTCGATGCCGCGGTTGGAAGCGGCGTCAACTTCAATCACGTCGACGGAATAGCCCTCGGTAACGGCCTGGCAGTTAGCGCACCGGTTGCAGGGCTCCGGTCCTTTCCGGTCAAGGCAGTTCAAAGCTTTCGCCAGCACTTTGGCAGTGGTCGTTTTGCCGGTGCCGCGGCTGCCGCAAAAAAGATAGGCGTGGCCGGTTCGGCCCGCTTCCACCGCGTTCCGCAATGTTCTGGTTACGTGCTCCTGCCCGACAATATCTTTGAAGGTCTGGGGCCGCCACTCCCTGTAAAGCGCCAGATAAGCCATTTTAATGTCCTCTCTTGATACATTGGCTCAAGCGCACTGCTTGAGCGACTTGAGCCAAGTGCTATGGTTCCCGGTTATTATTTCGCTGTATAATATTATTTTCCTGTTAAAAGAGAAAAAATCACTGCATGAGGCGAATATAAACGAAACCGCCTTCAGTTACGCTAAGAAGGCGGTTCCTTATATTTTCAGGCCGCGCACCTGCCTTTGAATATTAGCTTCCGGGCGATACATCCGCAGGTAGCTCGGACCAGGCGACCTCACGGCACCCGGAGTATTTCTCTTAGTGCTGCTTCCGTCAGGACCTGA